>JBHHZX010000012.1:0-21807 GCA_046758265.1 Phycisphaerae bacterium | reverse complement strand
TCGGGCACGGAGACCCGACGCTACCCGAAAACCAGAGCGTGACGCGATACTAGCGGTCTGCCCCGAAAACTGGCACTATTACAACGCCAACGCGGAGCTCGCTCAGGGTTCGCCGCGCGGACGAGTTCCATTTGCAAGGTCCGTCCCACAGGTTACAAGAGCGGGCATGATCCGGCGGATCATCCACGTCGGGTTGCTGTTTGCCGGTCTCGCGCCGGCGGTCTGGGCGATCTGCATCTTTTCCAGCGATCCACGCCGCGCGAGCGTCCTTGTTGCGCTCGCCGCACTGGGTCTGAGCCTCAATGCCACCGCGCTGCGGAATCGACATTTCGGAATGCGCCTGCCGCTGCGCGTGATCGCGTGCGGCGTCGCGTTGGTCGTTTTCGGGAGCGTGATGCGGATGTGGCATTGGATTCGCAGAGACTACCTGGCTGAGTTGCCGACGGCCGACATCGTGCAGCGACAAATGGCGCTGGCAGTAGCCGACAATCTTGTCTGGATCGCCGCTGGCGTCGCATATGTCATTGTGACCGTCCTGGTGTTGCCGAAGCCGGCGAAGAAAACGGCAGCGCCGACCGCCAAGGAAGGCGGACGGATCGATTTTCGCAAGCTCGCTCGGTAGGGGGGCTTTGCCACCCGGGCGCGCAACGGCTATCGTTATGAAGCCTGCGAAAACGGCGTAGCGATTGCTGTGTGGGGAGCCGGGGACGACACTGGCCGGCACGGGCCGGCTATGAAGAGGTTTCGGTCACATGCCGGGAAATCTGTGCGAACACTGTACGGGCGTCTGCTGCCGCTATTTCGCGCTGCCGATCGATACGCCCGAAGACCGTCAGGACTTCGACGACATCCGCTGGTATTTGCTGCACGACGGTGTGTCGGTTTTCGTCGAGGAGGGCGAGTGGTACCTGTACGTCGAGTCCGACTGCTGCCATCTGCGGCCCGACTTCCGCTGCGCGCTCTACGCGACGCGGCCGCGCATCTGCCGTGAATACACGACTGAAAACTGCGACTACCACTCGGGCGAGTACGACTGGGAGCAACATTTCACCTGCCCCGAACACCTGGACGACTACGCCCGCGGGGTCTTCGCGAATCGACGCCGACGCCGGCGCGCGGTGAAACGCTCCGCCGGGCGCCCGCGGCTGAAAGCCCGACTGCACTCGCACCGGCCGGCGAAGCCGAAACCGAGCCGGGCAACAAACGCAACGTCGGACATTCGTGGCACCCCGTTGCCGGTCCTGGGAGTGCTGCGATGAAGATTCAGTCGCCGCCCGGTATGCGCGACTTCTATCCCGAGGACATGCGGCTGCAGAACTGGCTGTTCGAGGCATGGCGACGGGTGTCGCGGGCGTTCGGCTTTAGCGAGTACGAGGGGCCGACCTTCGAGTTCCTGGACCTGTACACGCTCAAAAGCGGGGAGGGGATCGTTTCCGAACTGTTCGCGTTTCAGGACCGCGGCGAGCGCCACTTCGCGATCCGGCCGGAGATGACGCCGACGCTGGCGCGCATGGTCGCGGCGCGGGCGAACGCGCTGCCCCGGCCGATCAAGTGGTTCAGCATCCCGCGCATGTGCCGGGCCGAGAAGCCGCAACGTGGGCGGCTGCGCGAGTTTTATCAGTGGAATATCGACATACTGGGGGTGGACGACGCGCTCGCCGACGCGGAGGTGATCGCGGTCGCCGTCGAGTTCTTCCGCGAGATTGGCTTGGAGCACAACGATGTCGTTGTTGATCTCAACAGCCGCGAGCTTGCGGGAGCGTTCCTGGAGGGCATCGGGATCGCTCACCACAAGCTGGATAGGGCCTTCGAGCTGATCGATCGCTTCGAGCGGCTGCCGCGAGAGGAGTTTCGTCAAGCCTGGGATGCGGAGTTCGCGCCGGCCGTCCGCAGCGCGAAGATTCTCTCGTCCTACCTTGAGCGCGATATTCCTTTACATGAATACTCGGACCCAGAGAGCGCACGCGCCGAGCACGACCGCGCCGCAAGGGAACACTTCTGGAAACTCTGGAACAACCTCGAAAACCTCGGTGTACGCGAGTTCGTCCGGATCAATCAGAAGCTCGTCCGTGGCTTGGCCTACTATACCGGGAGCGTTTTCGAGATCTGCGCTGCCAGAGCAGGCCTGAGGGCACTTGCCGGGGGTGGACGTTATGACGACCTCACCAGCTTGCTGGACGGCCCACGTGTCCCCGGCGTCGGCTTCGGCATGGGCGATGCGCCCGTCCTTGAGCTGCTGCGCGCCCTAGACAAGCTCCCAGAACTCGATGATGAGCTTGACGTATACGTGATCGACGCTGACCGCCAACTGTTCACCACAGCCCTGGACCTGGTCGCCAACCTGCGCCGCCAGCGTCTCCTCGTCGACTTCTCTTATAAGCGCGCCCCGGTAGCCAAGCAATTCAGGCAGGCGGCCGCTCGGGGCGCCCGTTACGCGGTCGTCCTTGGCGCTGAGTACACCCAGCGCCAGGAGCTGACCATCAAGAATCTCACCACCGGCCGCCAGCAAGCTGTCCGCGCCAGCCGATTCCTGAAACACCCAACATCCGTGCTGCAAACGGTTTAGGCCGCGATCTGCGACGGGGGAGGGGCGCGCGTGGCCCGAAGCCGCGGCACGGGCGAGGCAGCCGGCATGGAAACTCGCAATGTCCGATAAGATATATTATGTTGCGTTTGATGCCGCCGCTGTCGACCGAGCTTCGAACCACGGGCCCCCTCGACTAGCGCCTCGGTGGATCAACGCGCCGTCAGGGGCGACGGCGGTTGTCGGGACGCGAGCCGGGCAGTTGGCTCAGCGGGATGTTCGACTGGAGAAGCTGCAACTGCTTGGTGGCGCCGTTCAGGGCGTACATGGCCATCTGCCGGGACGCGGCGTCGATGATGATGACGCCTTCTTGCGAGTTAGTGAGTTGCTGGGTAAGCATGATGTAGTCGCCGGCGCGGTCGATCTGGCCGATCCCGTAGGCTGGTTGCATTGTGACGAGGAGGAGCGCAACGAACAGGATGCAGGCGGTGATGCTCAGGACGCCGATCGCAAAGGTCTTTGCATCGATGGTGCGCGCGGGGCCGTTCATCAGGCTATCCCCTGTTATGGCGGAAGTCTCGTTCGAGGTCGCGCGAGGCGGCGTAGCGAAGGCGTTTGGTCCCACGCTCGTAGTATAGTACGTGCAGGATGCGGTTGCGGACGTCGATTATGTACAGGGCGTCGTGCTGGTCCTGGATTTCCCCGGCCACGACCACGTAGTCATCGGCGAGACTGGTTCCCTGCGCGTACGCCGCCGGCGGCGAGTACGAGCACAGCACGATAGCCGTCAGCAGGATCAAGTTCACGCACACGAGGACTGATAGGCACATCTGCTTGGTCACTTGGCGAGCTCCCGTCATCAGCCCGTGCCTGCGGGACGAGCTCAGGTCCGTTCCGTGATGGAGCGGTGTGGGTTCTTGAAGGCAACGGCGAGGCAGCCCGCCACAAACAGAAACGCGAACACCCACGGGATCCACACCTTGGTGTGCGGCAGGCCCTTGACGTCATACGGTGGGAGCGGCTCTTCGCCCTTTCTCTGGGCGAGAGCGGGGCTCGTAAAGCTGGCCAGAAGGAAGGTGGCCACGAGTGCCAGCCGCACGAATGAACTTCGTCGCCGCTTCATAGGCGTTGCTCCGAAAGAAAGCGCTTCTCTCGCTTATGCTAGCGGGTTCCCAAACGCACGGCAAGGGAGCCGCGCGGCTGTTGCCGCTCACTCCCCTATCACCATGGTAGGCGGTGTTGCCGGTACCGGTTTCGGACCCGCCTTCCGCCGGGCTTGAGACAGCCATCGCGCGGGGCTATGGTGGCGGTTTTCGGAGGTTCAAGGTTCCCCGGGTCCAGAGCCGATCGGCCACGATGGAGTGAGGGCGCGCGGCTCGTCAGGCTGCGAAGTGAACGCTGAAAGGACAGCATGAGCAGGTCGAGGTCGGTTCGCAGGGTCATCATCATGGGTGCCGCCGGGCGCGATTTCCACGATTTCAACGTTTACTGGCGAGATCATCCCGATTACGAGGTCGTCTGCTTTACGGCAACCCAGATTCCCGACATCGAAGGACGTACCTATCCGCCCGAGCTTTCCGGCCCGCGCTATCCCAACGGCATCCCAATCTACGCCGAGGGGCGGTTGCCGGAGTTGATCAGGAAGCACGGTGCGGATCTCTGCACGCTCGCGCATTCCGATTTGCCGCACGAAGCGGTCATGCACAAGGCGTCGCGCGTGATGGCGTGCGGCGCGGATTTCCACCTGCTCGGGCACCAGGCCAGCATGATCAGGAGCAAAAAGCCGGTTGTCGCAGTCTGCGCGGTCCGCACCGGCTGCGGCAAGAGCCAAACGTCACGGGCGGTCGCCAAGATCCTCAAGCGGCTCGGCAAGAAGGTGGCTGCGGTCCGCCACCCGATGCCGTACGGCGACCTGGCCAAGCAGATCTGTCAGCGGTTTGCCACGCTCGAAGACCTCGACCGGCACCAGTGCACGATCGAAGAGCGCGAGGAGTACGAGCCGCACATCATGGCCGGTAACGTCATCTTCGCGGGAATCGATTACGCGAAGATACTGTCCGAAGCGGAAAAGGAAGCCGACGTCATTCTCTGGGACGGCGGCAACAACGACATGCCGTTCTATAAGCCCGACCTGTTCATCTGCGTGACCGACCCGCATCGGCCCGGCCACGAGCTGAAGTATTATCCCGGCGAGACCAACCTGCGCACGGCGGACGTCGTTGTCGTTAACAAGATGGCCACGGCCGAGCAAGCCGACGTCGACACCGTGCTGGCGAACATCGCGGCGGTGAACCCGAGCGCGACGGTGATCAAGTGCAATTCACCGCTGACCGTCGCCGACCCGCACGTGGTCAAGGGCAAGCGCGTATTGTGCGTCGAGGATGGGCCGACGGTCACGCACGGCGAGATGCCGTACGGAGCGGCCTACGTAGCCGCGAAAGAGTTTGGCGCCGCTGGGGTGGTCGATCCGCGACCATTCGCCGTTGGTTCGATCAAGGAGACGTTCGAGAAGTACACGCACTGCCAGGAAGTGCTCCCGGCGATGGGCTACGGCGAGGCGCAGATCGACGAATTGCAGGAAACCATCGACGCCGCGGACTGCGACCTGGTCCTCATCGGCACGCCGATCGACCTGGGGCAGATGCTGAAGATCAACAAGCCGGCGCTCCGCGTGACGTACGAACTGGAAGAGCGCACCCCCGGCCAGCTCGAAGCTGCGATCCGAAAGGTGGTGTAGCTCCCCTGCTCTGGCTGGCCTACCCCCTACCGCGGCGCCGGTGGCCCCCAGCTCGACGGCGCGTAGAACCGAGTCACGGAACTCGGCGATACGCCCGTAGTACCGCAAGACCTGTAGCGCCGGACCTCCGAGTCCGGCGCACTGGGTGCCGCCTCCTGCAAAGCGTCGGACCGGGACGTCCGACGTTACAGCTCAGGCGACCACGAATGTCCAACAGCGCAGGGCGCTCGCTTGCGCTTGTCGCTCTAACCGACGGAGTCGCAGGCGAATACACGTCTAGAAGTCCCACTCGAACACAAACCAGCTTGGGGCGATTCGCCGACTCCAGTCGATTTCGTAGGTCGGTGGCGCGTCGTTCGGATTGTAGAAAAACCCGCAGAAACCCCAAAAACCGTAGTCGCCGAAGAACGCCACACCTCCGTCCTGTTGCCTGCCAACCTTGAAGCGGTACAGGCCAACCCACCCTGGTTTCCTCTGGGTCCTGATGCCATCCAGATAAGCACGCGCGGCTTCTTCCAACGCCGCGCGGCTCAGATGGAACCGCGCATACAACGGCCAATGGGTGCCGGCCGCAGACATGAGTACAACCAGGCAAAGCGGCAGCACGCACCACCGCGCGCTAGATGCTTTAGCAGTCCGATCGCGATCAAGCCTGGGAGGTCTAGCGTCGAGCACCGTGGTAACCAAGCGGAAGGCGAAACTTGACGCGAGGCACACAAAGGCTAGCAGCGCAAAAGGAGTGAAGAGGCAGCAAACAGCTCCCACGGGTAACACAGTTAGGTAACCTGGTTCGCTGTATCCAAGCAGCATGACCAGCGTTAACCCGAATGCAAGAAGAATGTGCCGTGTTCTGGGTGGCCCGGCCCACCGGCGCCAATACGGTATCCAGGACTCCCGCCGGTACGAACTTGGATCATTCGGTGCGAAGGCTCGACCGCACTCCGGGCAAACGGGCGCCGGCAGCCCGCGTAACGCGTAGCCGCAGCCGAGACAGTGAGCGTCGTCGGGGATTTGGGCGATCGATGTCACGCGTCCACACGTTCCAAAATCGCCTTCCAGATGGGCTCCAGCCCTAGCTTGGATGCCCAGTCGTCAATATAGGCGCGGTCGACTCGGTCGCCACTGATTTTCAGTACGCCGGTGATGTCGCGCAAGTGCTTCTCCGAGCCGCCTTCGCGGTGGTACTCCATCTTCTTGATGATGACGTCTTCCATGGAGACGAACGATGCCTCGTAATCGGCGCCAGGCCTCACGCGCCTCGCCCGCGCAAACCGGCTGCGATTGAACACCGTATCCGGCGGGATGATGACATCCACCTTCAGGCCGGAAGACGGATGGATGATGTTGAACTGGCTACACTGTGCGACGGCCGCTCGGACATCCTCTTCGCTGAGGTAGAACTCGGTGGTGGGGAAAACGCGGCAGAATTCCGCAACTCGTTCCGGAGGCAGAGCGACGAGGACGTCAATGTCGTTGGTAAGGCGCGGCTCGCCGTAGAAAATCGTCGCGACCGAGCCGGTCACCATGTAGCGGAGGCCAAGCCTCTCAAGCGCCGTTACGAGGTAGCGGAGCAACTCAGATTGCTCCATGCGATAGCCTCCGCGCGGCCTCTGCGTTGACTTGTCGCTCGTCCCAGTTCGGGTGCTCTGCGCGTAGCATGCTGATGATCATTCGGCGTGCGGACGAGAACATGCTCCAGGCGATCTGCAACCGCTCGGCGCCGGTCTTGCGTTGCAAGAGCCGGGCCATTTCGGCGTCCAGAACCTCAATCTGTCGCCTGTCCACGCTCACGCTAACTCTCGCTCCACTCTCAGTATAGCAGTTTTCGAAGAAGACGGGGCGAACAAGCAAGCGAGATTGACTGGCTCGTCAGGCGGTGACAGCGCCCCTTCGCGCAGATGAGCCTTGACAAGGCGCGTAAAGCAGACCGGCAACCCACACAGTGCACGTTGCCGGGGATTTCGGTATTCATTGGTGCTGGCGCTGTCGGTGGGCTAGACGCCCGCCCCGCCCATCAATATCAGACGCGCTCAACGTAGCGCCTTATCGACGGCGGCTTAGCCCGGCAGCATGGCCGTCGCGGTCGTCAGGCAGCTGACGAAGAGGTTGAACAGCGCGCTCACGAGGTTGAATACCAGCGCGTTCGTGATCGTGCTGGCGAAAAAGAACTCGGGGTCGGTCCCCAGACAGGCGGTAATCTGCAATAGCACACAGCCCGGCAGTGCCAGCCGCAGCCACTTGGTCCAGCGAGGCTTCATGCGTTCTCCTTTTGGCGCGGGTCATGCGGGGATGATAACCGCTTGACGCCGCGGGGGTGTAGCAGAAATCGAGGTGAGCGATCAGCCTTCCGCCCTCGGCTTTCGGCCCTGAGCGCGCAGCCACCTGCGCCAGGGCGTTCACCTCGCGCGCTGCGCTCGGCATGCGGCGCCGGATCGCTTAACGGCCTGCGGTGGCTCCGGAAACGCAAGGGGATGGTGGGCACGGCCCACCCTACAAAAGGCCGAGTTGCAGCCGGGCGGCGTCGGTCATCTTGTCGGGCGTCCAAGGCGGCTCCCAGACGACATCGACCTTCACGTCTCGCACGCCGTCGATCGACGCCACTTTCTGTTGCACCTCGGGCGGGAGCGACCCGGCAACGGGGCAGGCGGGCGAGGTCAGCGTCATGCGAATTGCAACGTCGCCATCCGGACTGATGTCGACGTTGTAGATGAGCCCAAGCTCGTGAATGCTGACCGGGATTTCGGGGTCGTAGACGGTGCACAGCACGTCGGCGACCCGCTTTCTCAGGATTTCCGTGCGCGTCTCGGACATGCCCTACTCCGTCGAAACCACGTCCGGGCGGTTTTCCAAAGCGGCGTCCAGCGTGTGCCAGGCCAGTGTGGCACACTTGACGCGCGCCGGGTACTTACAAACGCTGCAAAACACTTCCAGCTTACCGAGGCTGTCGTGGCTGCCGGTCTCCCGAGTGTCGCCACCGGTCACCATCGCGTGGAACCGTCTGAAGGTTTTCTTCGTTTCAGCGAGCGTCTTGCCCTTGACCGTCTCGGTCATGATCGACGCGGAGGCCGTGGAAATCGCGCAGCCGGAGCCCTGGAAGGTGATTTCCTGCACGATGTTGTCTTTTACGACGACAAACACCGTCACGTGGTCGCCGCAGATGGGGTTGTCGCCCTCGGCGCGCTGATCCGCGTCGGCAAGCGGACCGTGGTTGCGGGGCCGCTTGTAATGGTCGAGAATCAGCTCCTGATAAAGATCTTCCATCGGATCAGACATTAGCTGAACACCTCGACGACCTTGCGGACACCCTGCACGAGGGCGTTGATCTCCGCTTTGGTGTTGTAGAAGGCCAGCGACGCGCGGACGGTGGCCGGTACGCCAAAGCGCCGCATCACGGGTTGGGCGCAGTGATGCCCCGCGCGAATCGCGATGCCTTGCTGATCGAGAATCGTGCCGGCGTCATGCGGGTGGACGCCGTCGATGACAAACGACAGAACGGCGGTTTTCTCCGGGGCCGTTCCAATCAACCGGACTTGCGGGATCGCCGACAGCGCCGCGGTCGCATAGGTCAACAATTCGTGCTCGTATGCCGCGATGTGGTCCAGCCCGATTTGACGGATGTATCCGATCGCCGCCCCGAGCCCGACGGCCCCGGCGATGTTCGGTGTGCCCGCCTCGAACTTGTATGGCAACACGTTGTACGTGGTTTTCTCGAACGTTACGGAGCTGATCATGTCGCCACCGGCCTGGTACGGCGGCATCTGATCGAGCAGCTCCCGCCTGGCGTACAGCACCCCGATGCCGGTTGGTGCGAAGAGCTTGTGGCCGGAAAAAGCGAGAAAATCGCCATCGAGTGCCCGCACGTCCACCTTCAGATGGGCGACGGACTGCGCCCCGTCGATCAGGATGGGGACGTCGTGCCGATGCGCGATTTCAACCATCTTGCGCACGGGGTTGATCGTGCCCAGCGCGTTCGAGACGTGTACGATGCCAACCAGCCTGGTGCGCGGGTTGAGCAGTCTTTCATACTCACTGAGCAGGATCTCGCCACGATCGCTGATCGGGACGATACGCAGTCTGGCGCCGCTCTGCTCGCAGAGGATCTGCCAGGGGACGATGTTGGAGTGGTGTTCCATGGCGGAGATCAGCACTTCGTCACCGGCTTGCAGCCGGGGGCGTGCGTAGGACTGGGCCACGAGGTTGATCGCCTCGGTGGCGCCACGAACGAAGATGACCTCCTCCGTGCTGGCGGCGTTGATAAACTGTCGGACGTCTTCGCGGGCCTGCTCGTGTGCGTCGGTCGCGCGCATGCTGAGCTGATGGACACCGCGATGGATGTTCGCGTTCTCCGTCTCGTAATAGCGGCGCAGCGTCTCCAGCACCACGCGCGGTTTCTGAGTCGTGGCGGCGTTGTCGAGATACACGAGCGGCCCGGCGTTGATCGACTGCGACAGGGCGGGAAAGTCCTCCCGAACGCGGGTCACGTCAAACGGTGCGAGCGTGGCTGTGGCCTCGCCTTGCGCAAACGTTGCCGAACCTTGCCTCATATTACGCCCTTCAACTCCCTCCCCCGCGGCAGCCGCGCGAACAGCTCGTGGTGGAGGTGCTCGCGGAGCGAATCGATCCTGATTCTGTCGATGGCTTCGCCGGCGAACGCGTGGACCAACAGGCTGCGGGCTGCATCTTCCGGCACGCCGCGTGTGCGCAGGTAGAACAGCGCGTCGGCATCGATCTGACCGATCGTGGCGCCGTGAGTGCACTTGACGTCGTCGGCGAAGATTTCGAGCTGCGGCTTGGTATTGACCAGGGCGTCTTCGGAGAGCAGCAGGTTCATGTTGGTCTGCTTGCCATCCGTCTTCTGGGCGTCCTTTGCGACGTAAATGCGCCCGGTGAAAACCGCGCGGGAGCGCTGATCGAGGATGTTCTTGTAATACTCGCGGCTGTCGCAGTGGCGCTTGAGATGCTCCACGCGCAGATGGTCATCCACGTGCTGCCGGCCCGAGAGCATGGAAAGACCGTTGAGTGTCGCTTCGCCGCCTTCGCCGTCCAGGCGTACATGGACGTTGTTGCGCGTCAGAAGGCCGCCGAGCGAAACCGAGTGCGCCGAGAAATTGCTTCTGCGATGTTGACACACATTCAGTCCGTGAATGTGAAATGCGTCGCGCGACTCGCGCTGGACCTTATAGTGGTCCACGCGCGCCTCCTCTCCCACGACGATCTCGGTGACAGCGTTGGTGAAGTAGCGACCCACGCCGAGCCCGACGTAGCTCTCGACGACGGTGAGCTGGCTGTTGGCGTCGGCGACGATCAGGTTGCGCGGATGCGTGACCGTCGGCTGAGCCGGGGCGGTCGTGACGTATATCACGTGGATCAGCGGCCGCACGACCTTGCCGCGCGCCACGTGCACGAAAACACCGTCGTGCAGAAACGCGGTGTTCAGCGCCGTGAAGGCCTGTTCGCGATAGTCCGCGTGGCGGCCGAGGTGCGGCCGAATCGCGGTGCCGTTGCCTTCCAATGCCTTGGCCAAGCTAAACGCCTCCAAGCCTGCGACGAGCATGTGGCGGTTCGACATCTCCCGGGCGAAAAACCCATTTACAAACACGAGCCGGTAGACGGCGTCGCCGCCGAAAAGGAACGGGTGAAGATCCTCCAGCGTAAGCTCGCGGTTCTTGGCCGCCGGTCGAAATGGCGTGTCCGCGAGCGGGCGGACGTTGGTGTAGCGCCAGTCCTCGTGTTGCGTAGTGGGAAAGCCCAGGTCGGCGAAGCGTGCGATCGCGGCCTTGCGGAGCGGCAGCAGGCGCGCCGCCCCCCTACCGCTCCGGCTCTTCTCGCTTCGCTCGAACTGCTCGGCGTAGGCTTGCGTGTTTTCGGCCGCATTGATCATCTGTTGTGGCTTTCCCGACTTTCGTCCCTCGCTTGCGCTTCGGGCTCGGATTCGCATGCACCGGCCGGCGAAGCGTAGCTGCTATGCGCCTACCACGGTTGCGTCCGCCGCCACCGCGTAGAGCCAGCCGTAGCCCTTTTCCTCCAGCTCGAGCGCCAGCTCCTTGCCACCGGACCTGACGATGCGGCCGTCTACCAGCACATGCACGAAGTCAGGCACCACGTAGTTGAGCAAGCGCTGGTAGTGCGTCACGACGACGAAGGCCCGATCGTCGCTGCGGAGCCTGTTGACGCCGTTGGCAACGATCTTCAGCGCGTCGATGTCGAGGCCGGAGTCGGTCTCGTCGAGGATGGCCAACGTGGGCTCGAGTACGGCCATCTGGAAGATCTCGTTGCGTTTTTTCTCGCCGCCGGAGAAGCCTTCGTTGACGGCGCGATTCAGCAGCCGCTCGTCCATGTCGACGAGCTTCATGCGGTCGCGCACCAGATTCAGGAAGTCCATCGCGTCGAGCTCCGGCTCGCCGTGGTGCCTGCGAATGGCGTTGACCGCGGTTTTGAGGAGATAGCTGTTGGCGACGCCGGGGATTTCAACCGGGTATTGGAAGGCCATGAACAAGCCCTCGCAGGCCCGCTCCTCCGGCGTCATCTCGCGCAGGTCCTGGCCGCGGTACCGCAGCTCGCCGGCCGTCACCTCGTAGGTCTCGCGGCCGGCGAGCACCTGGGCGAGCGTGCTCTTGCCCGAGCCGTTCGGCCCCATGATCGAGTGGACCTCGCCGGCGTTGACCCGCAGGTCGATGCCTTTGAGGATTTCGTGGTCCTGGACGCGAACGTGCAGGTTCTTGATTTCGAGCATTGTCGTTCCCAGTTTTCAGTTGTCAGTTTTCAGTTCCGCGTCGGGGTGGTCGCGAACCGTTTCTAAACCCTGAACACTGAACCCTTCTTATCCGACGCTCCCCTCCAGGCTGACCGCCAGCAACTTCTGAGCCTCGACGGCGAATTCCATCGGCAACTCGCGGAACACCTCCTTGCAGAAGCCGTTGACGATCATGTTGACGGCGTCTTCGGTCGTGATGCCGCGCTGGTTCAGGTAGAAGAGCTGGTCTTCACCGATCTTGGAGGTCGTCGCCTCGTGCTCCATGTGCGCGGTACTATTCTTGACCTCGATGTACGGGAAGGTGTGGGCTCCACACTTGTCGCCCATCAGCATCGAGTCGCACTGCGTGAAATTGCGGGCGTGGTCGGCCCCCTTGTTGATCTTCACCATGCCGCGATAGGTGTTCTGACCGAAGCCGGCCGAGATCCCCTTTGAGACGATCGTGCTGCGGGTATTCCTGCCAATGTGGATCATCTTCGTCCCGGTGTCGGCCTGCTGATAGTTGTTGGTCAGGGCGACGGAGTAGAACTCGCCGACGGAGTTGTCGCCGATCAGGATGCAGCTCGGGTACTTCCAGGTGATCGCCGAGCCGGTCTCGACCTGCGTCCACGAGATGTGCGCGTTCCGCCCCAGGCACTTGCCGCGCTTGGTGACGAAATTGTAGATGCCCCCCCTCCCCTGTTCGTCCCCGGGGTACCAGTTCTGAATCGTCGCGTACTTGATGGTGGCATCGTTCAGGGCGATGAGCTCGACGACGGCGGCGTGCAACTGGTTCTCGTCGCGCATCGGAGCCGTGCAGCCCTCGAGATAACTCACGTAGCTGCCTTCGTCGGCGACGATGAGCGTGCGTTCGAACTGTCCGGTGGATTGCGCGTTGATGCGGAAGTACGTCGAGAGCTCCATCGGGCAACGTAGGCCCTTCGGCACGTATACGAACGATCCGTCGCTGAAGACCGCCGAGTTCAGCGTGGCAAAGAAGTTGTCCGAGTACGGCACCACCGAGCCCAGATACTTTCTCACCAGCTCGGGATGGCTCTGCACCGCCTCGGAGAACGAACAGAAGATGATCCCCAGTTCGGCCAGCTTCTCCTTGAACGTCGTTGCGACCGAGATGCTGTCGAAGACCGCGTCGACGGCAACGCCGGCCAGCATCTTCTGCTCTTCCAGCGGGATGCCGAGCTTCTTGTAAGTCTCAAGGAGCTTGGGATCGACCTCGTCAAGGTGCTGGGGCTGCTTCTTCTGTTTCGGCGCCGAGTAGTAGACGATGCTCTGGTAGTCGATCGGCGGGTAGTGGATGTTCTGCCACGTCGGTTCCTCCATGGTGAGCCAGTGCCGATAGGCCTTCAGCCGCCAGTCAGTCATCCATGCCGGCTCGCGCTTTTTGGCCGAGATGAGGCGGATGATGTCTTCGTTCAATCCTGGCGGCGCGCTGTCCGCCTCGATATCGGTGACGAAGCCGTACTGGTATTCGCGCTTCGACCATTGTTCGAGCGTTTCGGTTCCAGCGGGCATCGGATCGCTGCTCCATGGCTGCGTGGTTGGCCGCGTCAGGCATCCGACAGGGTGACAGCCCCCCTGCCGTTTAGTTTCGTGCCGGCGCTGATTATAGCACTGAAATGGTGCTATTTGGCGCCCCGCTGGGCAAGGGCCTCCGCGAAAAAGCGCGGTCCGGGGTCAAGGTCGTCGCAGGGCGTAACGTAACAGCTTATGTTTGCGCGAGTTGCGCTGTTCCCCCGCCTCGCTCACATTCGCCCGTGGCGGAGAATTGAGAGGAGTAACAGCATGCCCATTACCCCGGCCGCCAGGAAACCGACCAGCCCGATGACGGGGATTTCGTACCACTTCGGCGGGACCTGTGAGAGCACGATCAGGGACGAGCCGATGATCAGCGCCGCCACCACGATCGCGAACGAGATGCGGTTGGCGATTTTTTCATAGGTGTCGAGCATTTTTTCGAAGCCGCGGTGCTCCAGCGCCATGCGCAAGCCGCCACGCTTGGCGAGCCTGAGCAGCTCGCGGACGCCGCCGGGGACTTCACGAGCCAGTTGCAGGAGGTCGGCACCGGAATCATACAGCTCGCTGAAGAGACGACCGGGGCTGAAGCGTTCCATTTTCAGCTTGCGCACGTAGGGCTCGGCGGCCTTGATCAGGTTCAACTCGGGGTCGAGCCGCACGCCCAGGCTTTCGACGGTCACGATGGCTTTAAGCATCGTCACCAGGTCCGCCGGGATGCGAACCTGGTGGTGGTCGACCAGTTGCAACGTTTGTTGGAGTAAGCGTCTCATATCCACGCGGCCGAGCTCGGTCACCACGTGCACGTCGATCAGCTCGGCGACGTCGCGCTCGAGCGCGCGCATGTCGGGCTCGAACTCATCCTCATGCTCCGTCAAGCGCAAGAGGGCCGCGGTAGTCTTGCCAGCATCACGTGCCGCGGCCCCGTAGACCAGGTCGGCGAAATCCTCTCGGGCGCGGCGATCGAGCCGCCCCACCATGCCGAAATCGAGATAGCAAATGACGTCGCCGGGCAGCACGTAAACGTTGCCTGGATGCGGATCGGCGTGGAAGAACCCGTGTACGAAGACCTGTTTGAGGATCAGTTCGGCACCGCAGGCGGCGATGCGCTTGCGATCGAGGTTGTGCTGTGACAACGCCTCGAGATCGGTTACGTTGACCCCTTCCACGTACTCCATCGTCAGCACGCGGCTGGTCGAGAAATCCCGGTATACCTTGGGGACGTAGACCGTGGAGTCTTTGAGGAACTGGTTCGCGAAGCGCTCGAGGTGTGCGATCTCCGCGCCGTAGTCCAGTTCCTGTTCCATCACGCGGCTGAACTCTTCGACGATTTTCGTCGGCCGATGCAATTTCGCGCCTTCCACGTGCCGCTCGAGCAGTGTCGCCAGGTGTAGCAGGATCTCAAGGTCCACCTCGATCGTGTGCCGGATGCCGGGACGCTGCACCTTCACCACCACTTCCTCGCCGGGCTGCAAGCGCGCCCGGTGCACCTGACCGATTGAGGCGGCGGCGAGCGAAGTTTCGTCGAAACGTGCGAAAGACTCGCCCAGCGGCCGGTGTAACTCCCCCTCCACGATCTGGCGAACCTGCTCGAACGGAAACGGTGGCACGTGGCGCTGCAGCTTCTCCAGTTCAGCCACGAACTCGGCCGGCAGCAGGTCGGGACGCGTGGAAAGCACCTGGCCGAGCTTGATGAAGGTGGGGCCGAGCTCTTCGAGAATCATGCGGACGCGTTCGGCCCGGCTCAGTTTTTCGACGTGCGCGCGACTTCGGCGGGCGATGAGCTGCAACCCGATTTCCAGGTATTGGCCGATTCTCAACCTGTCAACCAGGTCGCCGAAGCCGTACTTGACCAGCACGGTGAGAATCTGTCGGTAGCGATTCACGTGCTGGTAGGTGCGCGAAACGATCCCGATTTTGCGGATCGCCATGGCTAGTGCATCTGCGAAGCGACGGTGCGTTCGAGTTCTTCGATGCGGGCCCGGAGCTGGGCGATGTCGTCACGCGTGGGCAGATCGGCGCGCTTGAGGCTTTCGTGGACGGCGCGCTGCACCGTCTCCTCCAGCTCCTTGCGCATCTTCTCTGACTTGCCGACCACCTCGTCAACGAATTCCTGCCCCTTCTCGCTCGACAGCTTGGCGGCGTCAGCGACCTCCCGCGCCATTGCCTCGGCCTTCTCCCTGCTTATCACCGCCAGCCCCACGCCGGTGAGCAGCGTCTTCTTGATCAGGTCAAACATCGATTCTCTCCTTGTGGTGTAACGAAGCGCGCCTGGATTGTATAGACAGCAGCGCGCGACCACTAGGCGCCCAGCGTGTCCGGGCAGCGGTTCGGCCCTCGCTGCACCGGAGCCTTTCACGCGCCGCCGGGGATCCGCGCTTGGTGAATTACGGCCAACCCGCCGCCTCGACCTCGCGCGCGAGCTTGGCGGTCACCTCGAAGAGGCGCACCTCGGCGTTACTGAGGTGTCGGTCGCGGCGCCCCATCACAATGCGGGCGATGTCGATCGCCTTATCAACGCGGTAGGTTGTCATTCCCTCGTCGGTCAGCCAGGCGAACGACGGCACGAATTTGGGAACAGCATTCTGTGTAAACACGTTGGCCGCGACGCCGACCACGCCTCCGGTCGGCAGAATTGTCCCGATCCCCGTTTTGGCGTGGTCGCCGATGAAGGAGCCGACGAAGTGCTGACCGGTTTCGATGTTGACACCGTTGAGGCTGACGCGAATCGTGCCGTAGGTGTTCTTGAGGTTGCTGGTGATGGTATCAGCACCGATGTTGACCCACTCACCGACAAAGCTGTGGCCGAGAAAACCGTCGTGCTGCTTGTTGCTGTAGCCCTGAAAGATGCTCGCTGCGACTTCGCCGCCGACGCGGCAAACCGGCCCGATGCTGCTGTTGTCGCGAATCACGGCGCCCGGGCGGATCGTGGAGCCCGGTCCGATGTAACAGGGTCCTTCAAGCACCGCGTTGGGTTGAATCAGAACGTCGCGCTCGATGTGGATCGGACCGCCCTCGGCGTCGAGCACCACGCCGGGTTTGATTCGGGCGCCGGGTGCGATGTGGATCTCGCCGGCGTTGAGCAAATGGGCGGCTTCGTGGACGGTGCCGTCAGATACGCCACCGTTGGTGCACTGTCGGCGTAGTTCCTTCCCATTGGCCATGACGAGGTCCCAGGGGTAGTTGATCAGCCGCAGCGTTTCCGGGGCGGGTTCGACGTGCCGGCCCTGGGTCCACTCCTCCAGCTTCTGCTCGTCGAGGAACAAATCCGCCGAGAGTGCGGCCAAGTCTTTCGCAGGCAGCGTCGCCGCCAGCAACGTTCCTTGCAGCTTCCACGCCACACCGATCGGCGGCGTGGGGACGTTTCCGGATGCCAGCACGCGCCCGTTGACCAGGCACCAGCTTTCGCCCTCGACCGGCTCGGCCAGTTCGATGCGGTCCTTGACGACCTCTCGAATCGTTCTGCGCACGAAGAGGCGGGAGATCCGCTGGCCGACGTGCGCGCGGATCTTGTCGATCAGGCGGTCACGCCCGCAGCGCAACTCGAAGCACGCCCGCAGCCAGGTCAACGGCAGCAATCGCGTATGGTGCGCGTCCTCGAACAAGGCGATGTTCATACTCGTACCTCTTGCCGGGGCGGTCTGGTGCGGATTGGCCGATGTCCGCCGGCCCATGGCTCGAATCCATCGTACTCAAACGCTACACTTTCGGCCATGGCCAGGCCGCGGACTCCGCAACCGGTCAAGCTCATCTGCGGGCTGCTCAGTGGCGATATCGACCTGCTGAAGCGCGCCCGACAACTGCTGGTGCGCCGTTTGGGGCCGGTCGATTTGGAAAGCGACATCTGGTCGTTCGATCAGACCGACTACTACGAGGAGGAAATGGGCCCGGACCTCAAACGGTTGTTCCTCGGCTTTGAGCGCCTGAGCCACCCGGACGCCCTGCCCGGGATCAAACACGAAACCAACGCAATCGAAGACCAGCTCGCCGAGCAGTGCGCGGCGCTCGAGATCGCGCGGCCGGTCAATCTGGACCCGGGCTACGTTGACCTGGGCAAGCTCGTGCTGGCGACGACGAAAGATCGCTCGCACCGCATTTACATCGGCCAGCAGATGTACGCCGAAGTCACGTTGCACTTCACGGGCGGCCGCTGGCAGAGCTGGCCCTGGACGTACCCAGACTATCGACGGGCTGAGTACCACGAGTTCTTCGTGCTGGTGCGCGAGCGGCTCCGCGCGCAGCGGCACGAGCTGGCGAAAGCATCCGGCGAGCACGACTCATGAACACCGGGACGCTTTCTTTGTTGCTGCTTGCCACCGGCGGCGCCAGCCTGCTGCTTTCGCTGTGCCTGACACCCGTGGCCATGCGTGTCGCGCGCCGGCTCGACTTCGTCGATCACCCCGCCGGGCACAAATCGCATGAGCGGGTGACGCCGTACGGCGGTGGCAGCGCGATTCTTTTTGCCGGCTGGCTGCCGATCGCGGTGCTGCTGGTGCTTGTCGTAGCGCTCCCGAGCCAGTGGGTCACGCAATTGATTGGTGAGGATCTCAAACCTTACATCAGCGGCCTGCGCGGGCGCGCTGTGCCCGCGCTGGTCATCCTGGCCGGTGGGGTCGTCCTGCATCTGTTGGGCCTGCTCGACGATCTCCGTCCCCTCGGCGGACCGCTCAAGCTCACCGTCATGGCCATCGTCGGCCTGTTCGTATCAGCCGTCGGCGGCGTGCGAATCGCTGAGTTTCTGGATCCCGTCCTCTCTATCCTGCTCACCACCGCCTGGATCGTCGTTGTCACCAACGCTTTCAACTTCCTCGACAACATGGACGGGCTCAGCGCCGGCGTCGCCAGTATCTGTACCGCGTTTCTGGTGATCTGCGGCGTCATGGCCGGTCAGGTTCTCGTGCCGGGCCTGGCGTGTATCTTTCTCGGGGCGATGCTCGGCTTTCTGGTCTTCAATTTTCCGCCGGCGCGGATTTTCATGGGCGATGCGGGCAGTCTGCTGGTCGGATACATGCTCGCGGTCATCGCGATCCTCACCAGCTACTGGGAGAGCGGCACCAGCCGGCCACCTTTCGCCCTGGCAATGCCGTTGGTCGTGCTTGCGGTGCCACTTTACGACTTCACGAGCGTGGTGGTCATTCGACTCTTCGAGGGACGCAACCCTCTGCGCGGCGATCAACGCCACTTCTCGCATCGGTTGGTGGCGCGCGGCCTCAGCCGGCGCTCCGCGATACTGACGATCTATCTGGCGGCGGCCGCCACCGGGCTGGGTGCCACGCTGTTGCCCAACGCCGGCCTACGCGAAGCCCTAACGATTCTGGCATTCGTGTTGATGGTCTTGCTGATCATCGCGATCCTCGAAGCCCCCCTGCGAAGGCCGTGATGAGCAACCGCGCCTGGAAAACCCGCTGGGGCGCGACGAATCGCGCCGTCGACCTGCCGCAGCTTGATCGCCTGCTGTTTTTCGTCCTGGCGGCGGTGCTGTGTGCGCGGCCGCTGATCTCCGAATCGTTCCAGCGCGCCGAGCTGTCCTTTCTTCCGGCCGACGTCCCGGTCGGCACGACACCTGCCACCTCCGTTTGGCTCGACAGCATCCTGCTCGCCACTGCGGCGTTAGTCTGGATTCGCCGCTGGCGGCCGAGACCACGCGCCGGCGTAGCGAGCCTCGCACTTGGCCTGTTATTGGCGGCTGTCGTGGTGTCGGTGGCGGTAGCCAACGATAAGCGCCTGGCCGCCAACGCTGGAGCGCACCTGTTTGTCATGGCACTCGCGGCCACCGCGCTGCTGCGTGTGATGCAGGCGCGCTGGATGGTCCACGTGTTGATCGCCGCCCTGCTGGCCGGCGGCGCCACCAACGCCGTCAAATGCGTCAGTCAGCGGGCGAACGAGTTTGGCGAATTGCTTCAGTACTGGGAAGAGCAGAAGCCCGCCCTCGCAGAGCGCGGCGTGGATCTGAATTCGCCGGCGCTGGTCAACTACGAACGTCGCCTGCGCTCGGGCGAAGCCTTCGGGCACCTTTATCACCCGAATGTAACGGCGTCGTGCCTGACAATGTGCCTGCTAGTTGCCGTCGGGATGTTTGTCGCGGTGCTGCGCAAGCCGGGGCTGGATGCGAATCGCCGAACAGCAGCGGCACTGATCGCCGGCGCGCTGGCGCTCGCGCTCAGCACGGGTCTATGGCTGACCGGAAGCACAGGGGGGATGGCGGCCGGAATTCTCGGAGGTCTGCTGCTGCTGGCGCTGGGCATCTGGCGTGACTGGATCGTGGGCCATGGCCGAGGCGCATTTGCCCTCGTGGTGGCCATCTATGTCGGTATCATCGCTGCCGGCACGGGGTACGGCTTGCTGAAAGGCACACTGCCGCACGCGTCGCTGGCGTTCCGCTGGCAGTACTGGCAGGCCGCTGCTCGAGCTGTCGCCGACACACCACTGACCGGCATCGGCCGCGAGAACTTTCGAGCCGCGTATCTGTTGCACAAGTTGCCCGACAGCACCGAAGAAGTGGGCAACCCACACAACGTATGGCTGTCGTTGCTGGTCGAGCTCGGTCCACTCGGCCTGATCGCTGGTGTCCTGCTGATCGGTAGCGCCGTCCGGGCGGCGTTGCGCGGCTTGAGCGGAGCGGGCCGCAGCCCTCCTGTCCAGGCTGGCAACGGCGCATTGATCGCGGTCGCGGTTGGAGTGCTGGTCGTTCAGGCAGTCTTTTCCGGGGTGCAGTTCAGCGCCGCCGGGATTCCGCTGCTTTGGGCAACTCTGGTCGCGGGCGTCTGGTTGCTGGCGTTCGTCGCCGCCCATTCACTGGTGTTGCAGGCAGGCGAACACCCGAACGCGTCGCTCTGGCTCGCAGGCGGCGTGGGGGCGGCGCTTTGCGCGGCGCTGATCCATAACCTGATCGGCTTCTCGCTGGTCACTCCCGCCGGGCTTGCGACCTTTGTCACACTCGCGGCGAGCGCTGATGCGCTGCGGCACCAGCCAATGGCACGCGAAAGGAGAAACGCAGCCGCTGCCACAGGCCGGCCCGCAGGAGTCTTGCTTCCTGTCGGCGTCGGCCTGCTTCTGATCGCTGCATACATTCGGGTGGTCGCCGCGCCGACCATCCGTACCCAGGCTGCACTGCATGCCATCGAGGCCGACCTGCGCGCTGCGTTGGATTCCGCCAGCGCGGACCTCGCCCTCCGGCGGGGCCTTGACGCGCTCGCGCTCGATCGTTGGGACGCCCGAACGCCGCGCCGGCTGGCGCAAACGGCGTTGCAGTTTAGCGCGCGCCGCGATGCTCCGGATGAGCTACGCCGCTCCTGGCGCGACCTTGCGAACACGTACGCTTCAGTGGCGTGGCAGCGCAACCGATTCTCGTTCGCAACGTGCCGCCTGCGGGCGGAACTCTTGCTGGCGCGAACCGCGGCTGATGGCGACAGCGAAGCTCTGGCAGCGGCGGGCCGCGGCTGGGAAGTCGCGGTGGGGCTTTATCCAACCGACCCGCGCACGCGCATTGCCGCCGGAAACGTCTGGTTTCGGCTTTGGAAGCAAACCAACTTGGCGGAGCATGCGCGGCGAGCAGCGGAGCACCTTGAAACGGCGTTGGCAATCGACGCAACCCGGTCGCCGGAAGTGGCGGTCAAACTTCGTCCGGCCGAGCTGGAGGTGATTCGCGCGCAGCTCGATGAACTGCGGGCAGGCGGCTTCGGTTCGTCGGTGAGCAGCGCGCCGGCACCGTCGCCCTGATCGGCGGGAATCAATCTCACAGTCGACACCGCCGGCCCCGCGGAGCGCCGGGAAAGCGGCACGCTTGCGCTCGGTATTCTGTTGAGTATGCTGACGGTGCTTTACGCTTCGATATCCAGGCTGCCGCCGGCGTCTTGCTCGCCCTCAGTTTCCTCGTCCTGCTCGGCCTCTTCCTCTTCTGCCTCGCTGGACGGTGAGCCCTGGCTGCCGCTGCCCTCGGCGTCGGAATAGACCTCGACGTCGCGGTCGCTGTTTTCGATCACGTCTTGCAATTTCTCGGAAAACGCCCCGCGCTCGGTTCCTTTCGCCTCCTCCACGTTTTTCGCCTGGCTGGCGCGCTCCTGTGCGCCCTGCGACTGGATGATCGAGCCGAGCCAGTTCGGAGGTATGGTAGACATCGCACTCACCCCTAGGCGAGAAGGTCGGTTTCGGCCGGGACACCCTCCTCCTGCCCTGCGATCTCGAGCTGCTCGCGCAGCCGCGCGATAATCGCCGAGTGCATCTGGCTGACCCGTGATTCCGACAGATCGAGTGTCGCGCCGATTTCCTTCATCGTCATCT
>JBHHZX010000011.1:0-22062 GCA_046758265.1 Phycisphaerae bacterium | reverse complement strand
CGGCATGCTTACCCGCGACGTCGTCGCATGAAAGCATGGCACCCGGCAAACACGCTCGCCGGACGGGGTAGCGTGCCAGACCAGCCGTCCACAGCCGCGGCGGGAAGTCCAAATCAGTTGCGCAACGGCTTGCTCTGACCGCTGCGGCGGGTAGCATCGAGGCGGCGTAGAAGTGATCAAGCGGGGGCCGGCTGTGGCCCCTCGCTGCGTGGATTCGAGATACATGGATGAAACGGTCACAGAAGACCTTGTGGTGCAAGCTTGTGATCGGCGCGCTGACATTGCCGTTGCTGCAAACGTCGTGCGTTGAAATCCTCCAGCGCGCGGTGATCAACGGGTTCTTTGACGCCGCCACGCCGTTGCTCGACGAGGAGTTCGAGGAACGACTAGGGGATGTTTTCGCCACCAGCGAGGACCCATAGCTTGGTTTTTATGGGCCCGCCGCGCCGCGACCGGGCTTGCTCCGTGGACGCCCCGCCGCCCAACGCGCCCACGTAGAACCGGCGTTTCGCTTGGAATCAAAGGCGAACGGGGTACAATCTGGGGTGTTAGCAGTGGTCGTGCGCGGTCGCTAGAGGGAAGACGCGGCGTGAGCGAGATGGAGACTCCCCGTATTCTTCCACCGGCCGTCAATTGCGGGCCGGGCTCAACATCACCGATAAGGAGGTAGGCGAGCGAGAGCGTGGGACCCGTGTCGCGACGCTCCAGAGGTGCAGCAAGTTGCGCAAAGACAAGGACTTACAGTCCAGTTCGTGTACGGTTCGTCCGCATTCGGGCCTGCTGGTCCTGCTGATGGTCGGGCCCGCGGTACTTGTGACGCTCTGTGCCGGCTGCGCCGTGCCCCAGAAACGCGGCGCGGGCAAGCTCGAACGGATCGTCGAGCCAACGACGAAACGAGGTTATTGGCTCTATCTTCCGAAGGACTACGTCGCCGCCGATGAGAGCGCGCGCCGCGACCGGCGCTGGCCGCTGGTCGTGACGTTCCACGGGATGAAACCGTTCGACAACGCGCGTCCCCAGGCGTGCGAATGGCAGCAGGAAGCGGACCGGTATGGGTTCATCGTCGTCGCTCCGGAGTTGCGCGCCTTCCACGTGTTGGGCCAGTTTCCACTCAGGACGGTCAACTCGGCATTCCGATCGGACGAGGCGGCCACGCTGGCAATTCTCGACCACGTTTTCCAGAACACGCACGCCGACCCGAGCAACGTGCTCTCGACGAGTTGGTCGTCCGGCGGTTACATGGCGCACTACATGCTCAATCGTCATCCGGATCGCTTTACCTGTCTGGCGGTGCGGCAATCGAACTTCTCGGCCAGCGTGCTTGATCCGGACGCAACAAAGCGCTCGCCGTACCACCCGATCCTGATCCTGAACACACAGAACGACTTCGCGGTCTGCAAGCGTGAGTCGAAAGAGGCCCGGCAGTGGTACGAGACACACGGCTACAAGAACAATTTCTGGGTGCTCATAAAAGACAGTGGGCACGAGCGCACGCCCGACCTGGCAGCGTACTTCTTTGGACGCGTGTCCGGCACGCAGCCGAACAGCCCGCCGGACGTGCTGGTCCGGCGACAGGCCATCGACGGGAATGAAGAAGGGATCGCGTTTCTGTTGGGGAAGTTGTCGGGCTTCCAGTCACCGCCAGGGTCGCGTCTCGCGTCTCGCGCGGAGCTTCGCACGCGTCCAGAAACACCGCCGCGCAACGCGGGATCGAGAGGCCCGGCGCGGGGGGCGGTTGCCCACGCGCCGGCTGACGCGCGGCCGGGCAATGTCGGTGCGGCGACCCGCGCGCGCACCGCAGCGGTTCCGCGGCGGATCGTCCGACGCAGCCCACTGAAGATTGGGGTTTCCTCGGCAATCGGGATTGAGCCGTTGCACCTGGGCTTCTGGGCCGACTGCCCCGCCAGTTGGCGCGAAACCGCCGATTTCCTCTGGACGCTCGATGGGCAGCCGATCGGAAACGGTGTGAACGGGCAGAGGACGCTGGCCGAGGCCGGGGAGCATACGCTGGGTGTGCTGGCGATCACGGCGCAGGGCGAGGAGTATCGCGCTACGCGAACGATCCGCGTGCTGCCTCGGCTCGACGCGGTGAGTTCCGCGGCACGACGGACCAGTCAGTAGGCCTTCCACTGCTGCCGCGATGAGCGAAACGTACGAAAACGTCTGGGCCCCCTGGCGAATGGAATACATCGCCGGACTCGAGGACAAGCAAGGCGAAGCTGAGTGCTTTCTTTGCCGCTACCGCGACACGCCCCAGGATGATGAGCACAACCACGTGCTCTGGCGATCCCAGCATACGCTGGTGATGCTAAACCGTTTCCCATATACCAACGGGCATCTGCTGCTCGCCCCGACGCTGCATTGCGGCGAGCCGGAGGACCTGCCGCAAGAGGTGCTGGTCGAGCTGGCGCTGCGCATCCGCGATGCGAAACGCGTGATGCAGCGAGTCGTAAGTGCGCAAGGATTCAATATCGGCATGAACCTTGGCCGCTGCGCCGGTGCCGGCCTGCCGGACCACCTGCACTGGCACGTGGTACCGCGCTGGGGAGGTGATACCAACTTCATGGCCGTCACCGGCGCGGTGCGCGTGATTCCGCAAGCGCTTCAGGCGGTCGACCAGAAGTTTCGGGCGCTGTCCGCTGAACTGGGCCTGCCATAGCCGCTGCCGCGACCCAGGCCGGCATTCGCGATCGTAACCCCGGTTCACATAAGGCGGTTACCCCCGAAGTGGGCGACCTGACAAGCCCGCCCGGGAATTGCACAGATTTTGGAAAGCGCGAGCAGTTTCAGATGTTACAGAAACTTGTCCGCACGGACGATCACGCTCCGCTGGGACCGGGCATGCTGCGACGTAGGTGGCGGTCAGACGAGCCCCCGTCCCTCGAAAACAGCCTACCTCCGACTGGCGATTGCCGCCGCGAGAGGCCGCACAAGGTGCGGCACGGCGCAGTCCGCGGCGTAGCGTTCGCCGGTCGCCAGCAACTCGCGATGCACGGCCAGGAGGTCCTTGTCCGCGGCGAGCCCCCAGTATCGCCGAGCGGTCAGGTAAACGCTCAGCGCGGATGGTTCATACTCATCGGTTCGGATTTCGTACGTGGACGTGCGGCCCTTGACTTCGAGGTAGACCTGTTTCTCGCAGTCGTCCGTGAGCTTGACACCGAAGAACGGCTGGCAGTCGATGACGCGCTCGCCGTCGCTGGTCAGCGCGCTGAGAAGCGGCTGGTCAGGGAAGAGGGTCTCGGCCACGAGCTCGTCGTGGTTGCCACGGTATTCCAGGTCGAACCCGAACGCGACCTCCATGTAATCGTAATCGAGGTCGCTCAGACTGAGGTGATGCGGTGCCTGGCGGAGAACCATGCCGGCGAAACCGCTGACGGCATCGGCGTCGGCCGGTCGGAAGTTTCCAAACCGCAGCGCGTTGGTGTCGATCCGCACGAAACGCCGCTCCTGGCCCTCACGATTCTCTTCGTCGAGCACTAGCCCGTCGTCATCGCGCCGCCGCAGTCGCTTCATCCGCGGGAACGCCCGGCGGATCTGCTCCATGAAATGCAGGAGCGTCTCGCGGGAAGGGGTCAGATCGAGTTTCAGATACAGCCGCGTGTTGATGTAGAACTCGTCGCAAAAAGCGCCAAACGACCACATGGGGCACCCTCCGCCGCGCGCCGGGTTGGAACCCGGCCCAGCAATACGATAATATCCGACCGGCGGTGGGTGCGTAAACCTGATCGGCCGGCCGCGTCGGTTGTCTGCTATCCCCGGCGGGGCAGGCGTGCCGCGGACTCGTGCAATTGCTGTCAACCGCGGCATTTACCGTCGTCCGTCGCGCGCGGAGGTTTCCAGCCCGCTACAGATGACGTGTCGAGATGGGCAGCGCCGCGGGCAACGGCCCACGTGTATCCGCCATCGGCTTCAAAGCGGCTTTGTTAGGTTCGCAACGGTGAGAAACTCTCTCCTCACCCAAACCCGGCAGTTCGCTGATGAGATTCGTTCGTGGCGGCGTGCCCTCCACGCGCGTCCCGAGCTGAGCGGGCGGGAGGGGAACACGGCCCGATTCATCGCCAAACAGTTACGGAGGATAGGGCTGACGCCGGCCGAGCATGTCGGCAACGCCTACGGACTGACCGCCGACCTCCACGTCAACGACCAGCCCGCCATCGCATTGCGAGCCGACTTCGACGCGTTGCCGATCCAGGAAGAAACCGGCGCGGATTACGCTTCGACCGCTCCCGGCGTGATGCACGCTTGTGGGCACGATGCCCACACCGCCATGCTGCTTGGCGCCGCCAGACTGCTGCAGCAACACAAAGCCCGGTTGAGGCGCTCGGTACGATTGATCTTTCAGCCGCACGAAGAGCTCTTTCCCGGAGGGGCGTTGGCAATGATTGCAGGCGGGGCGCTCGAGGGCGTCGCGGCGATTTTTGGAATCCACGTTTGCACCAATCTCCAGATCGGTGAGGTCGGCACGCGACCGGGCGCCTTCATGGCGGCGGTGAATCCCTTCCAGATGGTCGTCACCGGGAAGGGGGGGCACGCCGCGATGCCGGATCAGTGCGTCGACCCGGTGGTCGCGGCAGCGCAGATCGTCGTGGCGCTCCAGACCATCGTCAGCCGCTCGATTCCGATCACCGAGCCAGCGGTCGTGTCGGTTACCCAACTGCAAGCAGGCACTGCCGACAACGTCATTCCAAACCAAGCCACCCTGTGCGGTACGATTCGCACGTTCGACGAAGCCGTCCGCACGCACGTGTGCGACCAGGTCCGCGAGATGGCCATGGGGGTTGCGAAAGCTCATCGGGCGACTGCGGACGTTCACATCAGTCCAGGTTATCCCGTGCTGATGAACGACGCGGACCTCACCCAACGCGCTCTGGACGCGGCCCGTAGCGTCGGCATCGACGAACGCCGGCTGCTCACGTTGGCACCGCAGGGTGGCGGGGAGGATTTCGCTTACTACTGCCAGAGGGTCCCGGGCTCATTCGTCTTCCTGGGTGCGGCGAACGAGGCGAAAGACTGCGTCTACCCGCATCACCATCCGCGCTTCAGCATCGACGAGGACGTGCTGCCGTGGGGAGCGGCGTTGCACGCCCAATTCGCACTGGCAAACCCGGCCGGATGACGGCGCGTCGCATAGAGCACGCTGTAACCGACAGGGCGCTTGGCGGGCAGAAAGCACATTGCCAGCCGCCCACCCTGCTGTGACCGGGCTGTCGCAGCGTCGGGCGGAAGAGGCTGTTCAAAAAGGTCTTGCCGCGCCTGGGGCGACACGCGGGTCGCCAGACCAAAGCCGGGATGTTTCGCCTGCATTTAAGGAGTGACGAGGGATTATGTTAGGGTTATAATAGGGTGCGGAGGCTGCCGTCGTGCGTTATCGGATGTTACTACGCAGCATCTGGTGTGCTCATTGGGCAGCAAACCCAACTGGTTGGGTTTACTGCACTTAGAGGAAAAAGGACAATATGTCAGATCAGATTTGACCGCCACTACATCTTGGGTTATAGTACATGTTGCCCCCCAAGATTTGCAGTCGGACTGGCGACAGTGATCGCGGGGATGATTCCTCCGGGCGTGGTCGTCGTTTTCTCCTCCACGCCATCGGGTTTCGGTAACAGTTGAGCCCTTACAATCCGCGGAAGGGAGATCAGGGATGACCTCGGCCGCTTCCGGTATCGCTATCACATCGTATCGCGACGAAGAGCCGCCGCTGACCGAAAACGCATGCAGCGTGCTCGAGGCGCGCTACTTGAAGAAGAATGAGGCGGGCGAGTGCACCGAAACGCCCGGTGGCTTGTTCCGCCGGGTGGCCCGCACCGTCGCGGAGGTGGAATTCCACTACGGGGCGACCGAGGCGGAGCGGCGAACCTGGGAACGGGCCTTTTATCAATTGATGGCCAGCGGCAGTTTCCTGCCGAACTCGCCGACGCTGATGAACGCCGGGCGCGAGATGGGCATGCTCTCGGCGTGTTTCGTGCTCCCGGTGCGCGACTCGATCACGGATATCTTTGACAGCATCAAGCACACCGCGTTGATTCAGAAGGCGGGCGGCGGGACCGGGTTTGCCTTCGACGAGCTCCGACCGACCGGTGACTACATCCGGTCCAGCGGCGGGACGACCAGCGGCCCGATCAGCTTCTGGCGGGCGTTCAGTGAGGCGACCAACGCCATCCAGCAGGGGGCGTTTCGGCGTGGCGCGAACATGGGCATGATGTACATCCATCATCCCGACATCTTGAAGTTCTTGCACGCGAAGCAGGACCTGGATCAGTTCACGAACTACAACATCTCAGTAAAGGTCACGGACTCGTGGATGAGGGACTTCTTGGAAGATCCCGATTCGCCTCACGTCGTCCGCAACCCGCGCACGGGCCAGGCATGCGTCCTGCCGCGTGACCTCGACATCCGTAACTACGACCTGCGCCAGCTCGTCCAGATCGACTGCGTCGAGCCGGTCCCGGATCGCGACAGCGCGGCTTACTACAGTTCGCCGCGGCTGACGGGCGAGTTGCCCGAAGAGCTGCGCGGCAGGGTTTACAGCAAGCGTGACATCTGGGACATCATTGTCGAGAACGCCTGGCAGAGCGGCGAGCCGGGTGTGGTGTTCATCGACCGCATCAACGAGCACAACCCCACGCCACACCTCGGGCGGATCGAAGCGACCAATCCCTGCGGGGAGCAGCCATTGCTACCGTACGAGGCGTGTAACCTGGGCAGCATCAATCTGGGCAAGTTCGTGACCGGCCCGTGCTCGCCCGCGGCTGCGGTTGACTGGGAAGCGCTGAAGCGTGTGGTGCATCTCTCGACGCGCTTCCTGGACAACGTGATTGACGCCAACAACTATCCACTGCCCGAGATCGAAGCCATCTGCAAGGCCAATCGCAAGATCGGGCTGGGGATCATGGGCTTTGCTGACGCGTTGTACAAGCTCGGCGTCGCGTATGACAGTGACGAAGGTGTGGCGTGGGGGGCTCGCTTCATGCGGTTTGTCAACGACGAGTCGCACGATTATAGCGAGCATCTCGCGCGGATCCGCGGCTGCTTCCCCAATTGGCAAGGCAGTATCTGGCAGGCCAAGCACAGCCGCCTGATGCGCAACGCGGCCACCAGTACGGTCGCGCCGACCGGCACGATCAGCATCATTGCGAACTGCTCGGGTGGCATCGAGCCGCTGTTCTCGCTGGCGTTCATGCGTAACGTGCTCTACGGGCAAAGACAAACGGATGAGCCCCTGGTCGAGGTCAACGAGACCTTCCGCTCCGTCGCCGAGCAGCGCGGCTTGCAGTCGGAGCAGTTATTCGAACGCCTGGCGCGCGACGGCACGCTGCGCCACATTGACCAGGTACCCCAGGATATCAAGAAGGTGTTCGTCTGCGCGCACGACATCGCGCCGGGCTGGCACATGCGCATGCAGGCGGCGTTCCAGGCGCATTGCGACTCATCGATCAGCAAGACGATCAACTTCCCACGCAGCGCTTCATACGCGGACGTTGAGAAGATCTATCGCCTGGCGTTCGAACTGCGGTGCAAAGGGGTGACCGTCTATCGTGACGGCTGCCGCGGCTCCCAGCCCATGGCGCTAAAGTGCGACGACCACGAGCAGGAAGACGTGACGGAGATGCCGGGCGCCGCCGTCCGGGAGTCCGGAGACCCGGTCGCTACGGGATTGACTCGGACCTCCCGCCGTGGCAACGGTGACGGGAATGGAAATGGTCACGGGCGGTCCGCCGGGTCGGCGCCGGCAGGACCGCGATCGGTGGGTACCGTCATTCCCGTTCCGCCGCGGATCGAGCCGCAGGATTTGCCGGAGATCGTCAGCGGGCTGCGGATCCGCCAGATGACGCCCTTCGGCAACATGCACGTGAAGATTACCGTCGATCCGCGCGGCGACCGTGAGCTGGAAGTCTTCGCGCAGCTCGGCAAAGGTGGCGATGTCGCGACCAGCGATCTGGAAGCGATTTGCCGGATGATCTCGCTGTGGCTGCGATCGGGCGGCAGTTTGCGGCACGTGATCAAACAATTGTCCGGCATCGGCTCTTCACTCCAGATTCCGACCCGCGCCGGTCGCATCATGTCGTTGGGCGACGGCCTGGCCACGGCGCTCAAAAAGTACGTGCGGGCGAAGGAGCGTTTTGGCCTGCGCTCGTTGCTGCTGGGCGAGATCGACCTGGCCGAGCTGGACAACCCTCCAGCGCCGCACACCCCCGTGCGGGCGCCCGCCGATCGCACGCTTCAAAGCAAACCGGCTTCCGGTTGTGCCAGCCCCCGCGACCGAAGAAGCGGCAAGAGCGGGAGGCCGCGTCTCCTGGCGACGGCTGAAATGCAGGCTGAAGTCGCCGAAGGTTGCCTCGATGCTCCCCGCGCGGTCGCTGGGCTTGGTGAAGACGCGTGTGCGGCGGAGTGTGTCGCGGATGAGTCATCGAGTGCGTCGGCCGCGACAGATGGGTCGGCTGCGACGGCGGTGGCGGAACCTCTGGAAACCGCAGCCGTGGTAACGGACGACGGCGGGCGGGCCACTGAGAGTGAGGCGGTCGCGAGTGTCGGTGCGGTCTCCACGAGCGTGGCTGAGCTCGACGACGCTGGTCAAGCTCGTGCTGCCCTCGCAGCCGGTGGGAGGGTGCTGGAGCAGCACGACACTGCCGCGCATTACAAACTGAAGTGCCCCGAGTGCGGAGGCGCGCTGGTGGTGCAGGAGGGTTGTGGTAAGTGCCACGCTTGCGGCTGGTCGGCATGCTAAGCGCGTAGCTCGCTTCGCGATCGGAGTGGTCGCGAAGGTTTCGTTCGACGAGCGGCAGGCAGGCGCGGCTGTCGCTCGTCGCTTTCTCTCGGGGGCGATGGTTGGCCGGGCACGTATCCCCCATGCTAACGCTTGGCTATTATGAGAATCCCCATAAGCGAACGGGGGCCGCGTGGGCGCGTGAAGCTGCCGAAACCTACAGGCGCGTGGTGGGCGGTGAGGTAAAAGAGAGGCTTATGTCCATTCCAGCCAACGCCAGGAAGCGTCTTGGTTCGGCGAACGCTGCACCGGCAATCACCATCTGTGTCTGCTGCTATTGGTTGCTTCCGGGCTCCCCTGCCCAAGCGCTGGCCATACAAATTGAGCACCAGCCCGAAGAGAGCAAGGCAAGCTACGATTTTGTGCACGGTGACGATTCGTGGCGAATCGAAACGTACGCCATCCAGGATCTGTTGCCGTATCCGCACACCGTGTATCTCTGTTCGCGGGCGCCGAAGCCCGCGCCGGTACCGCGGTAGCGCCAGTGCGTTCGACATTCGTTTCTTCACTCGGACGCAATCTCCAGCTTGTGCACGATGAAACCTGCCTTGGTGTTGGGCCGGACCCTGACGAACACGTGAATGTCCGTCAGAATGTTCGCATCGCCCTCCCGGACGACGAAGTGGGCTGAAGGCCGACCGGGCACGAGCGTGTACACGGCACGAACCTCAGCCGGCCGTGTGTCCGCTTCGAAGTCCCAGCTCCACAGCGCTTGGCGCCCGCCGGACGCGTCGTATCCGTACAGAAATACGCCGAAGATGCTCTCCGGGTTGATCCAGGTGAGGTCGAGTCGGATTGCCTTGGGGCTGACGGCCGGGAACTCGATTCCACCGTACTGGCTGACGGACTTGTTATCGCTGCCGGTAACCTCGCAGCGCAGCCCGTAGTCTTCAAGCGCGAGCCGCACCGCCGCACCGCCTCTCGTCCATCTCCCGCTCTGATATTGGCCGGCGGGTTGTTCAAACGCGAGGGGAGTGAGCGTAAGTTCGGACACATCCGGCGCGGGCGCGGACGAAGGCGCTAGGATGTAGTATTTCTGCCACAGCCCCGTCTCCTGACCCAAGAAACTGGCAAAGAGCGCGATCGCGGCGATCGCGATCTTGAGCGCGCGTGAGGGCTTTACTCCAAGATCACGCGATCCGAAGATCGCGTCAGACAACAGTGCAGCCATCGGAACGAAAAAAAAAGGATCGGAGAGCATACGGAATCGCTCGGCGCCGAACGTAAGCCCAATTCCGATCACGTAGCAAGAGACGGGTAACACCACGACGGCAAAGTTCCTCCAACGCGCGAACGAAAGGGCTAGCGCAACCAGCGTGAGCGGAGCGACCGTGACCCGGTAGCATGCGAGGAAGCACGCGTTGCGGCGGCGCGCCTCCGCACTCTTGCGCCGAAGCTGGGCCGGGGCTGGCTCCAGGTTGCGGGCGTGCCGGTCAGCGGCAACGTGCGCCCGGTCGATGTCGGCGGTAGGAACGAGGTACCGTCCAGCCCAACCGTCGACCGTCGTTCCGAAGTGTCGTGCGAGGCGAGTTCGGCACAGCGCGACGTATCGTCGCGGGTGAGTGCGAATCCAATCCAGCGTGAGCGCGGCGTATGCCGATTCGCGCTGTTTCTCAGGCATCTCGTTCAACCGATCGTCCAGCGCTCTCGCGCAATACCCGCCGGATCGCGCAAAATCGTTGTTGCCCATCCACAAGTTGAGTGTGCCGACAGTCGAGAGGGTGAACGGGCCCAGCCCCAGACGATAGTTGCGGATGAGCCACGGGGAAAGTACGAGTGCCAACACAGAGACGAACAACACCGCGGACCGTATTCGAAGGACTCGATCTCGGGGACTGTACACGACGAGCAACAGCCACCCGGGAACGAAGAACAGCCCTGCGGGCCGCGTGAGCAACAACAGACCACAGGCCGCGCCGCTCGCGGCGACGGCGAGCCCTCGGCGCCATCCGTTGTGGCCGTCGGCCAGCGCGAGACACAGGACCCCGAGCACGACCCAGACCGCCCCGAGGGTCTCGCTGGCAAGTACGGGTACGTACGCCACGGCCGTCGGCGCAAACGTATGGATGAGGCCGGCGAGGACGCTGGCTCGGATGCTTACAGCACGAGCAGCCAGCAGCACGATCATTCCGGAGGTCAGGCTGCTCAGTATGGCTTGCGCGAAGCCGACGACTGTCCAACTCGAACCGAATACCGCATAAAGGATCGTGAGGAACCCCGGGTATCCCGGAGTGCGATACGCCCGCCAGTTTGCGCCGCCGAACTCCCACTCCGAGAGCATTCGCTTGGCCATGAAATCGTAGCCGGCAAAATCCGAAACGGGTGTGACCGTCGCGAAGGCTGCCCAGGCGATCCGAAGAGCGAGCGAAACGAGGGTTACGAGAACCGCCGCTCTGATGACCGGGCGAAGAACCATCCCCATCCTCGCAGGCACGATGCTGTCGAGGCTCGTCAAATCGCGGCCACAGAGACCTTCTTGGGGGAGACTGACACGAGGTCTGCTCCCTGGCCGTGTGGATGTAGCCGACAAGCGCGATCGTCGCAGGTACGCTGACGCCGCCACGTCCAGTCGAAGCGCTTGCCCCCGGCAATAGAGCGCCATGCTTGACTGTTGACGGAGTATACTTTTGCATGTTCGTTTGTCCAGACGGGATGCGGCCGGGGAGCCTGTCCCGGCGCCGTCGAGAGGATATTGTGCAACGTCGTTCGCCGACGGGAATCCCCCGATGTCATCCGCTGCCACTGAAGTCGCCTCGTCATCGAACCGGCCCGGTTTGCCGGAGCGTTTTCGACGGTTGTACGCGCGGCGGGAGACGATCCGCTACCTGACCAGCGCCAATCTCAAGGCCGGGCACCGCGACAAGGTCCTGGGACATCTCTGGAACATCCTCGACCCGCTGATGTTCATGCTGGTTTATTACTTCGTGTTCGGCGTGCTCTTCAAGCTGGCCGAGAGGGGCCGCTCGCTTGAATTCATGCTGTACATTCTGGTCGGCGTGCTGACCTTTCAGTTCATCAACTCAACGATCGCGCAGGCGGCCCTGTGTATCCGCGGCAACCGCGGGCTGATCCACGAGATCAGCTTTCCCAAGGCGGTGTTCCCGGTTTCGGTCACCCTCGCGCGTCTCTACGACTTCCTGTGGGGCTTGATCGTCCTGGTGGCGTTCCTGCTGGTGGCCGGAATCTGGCCGTCTGTTCACTATCTGTGGATCCCGCCGCTGGTCGCGCTGACGCTGCTGTTCACGCTCGGGATGGCGTTGGTTATTGCCTACCTGGGGGCCTTCTTTGCGGATACGACCAACGTCGTCAACGTGGCCATGCGCCTGCTTTTTTACTGCTCGCCGATCTTTTACTTCGTTCGCCAGAAACCCGGTGTGCGCGAAGTGCTTCTGGCTGATCATGAGACGGCTCGCGTCGTGTACATGCTGAACCCGATCGCGTGCTTCCTGGAGTGTTACCGGGACGCGCTGTTGTGGAAGGAGATGCCCGAGTTGAGGCTGCTGCTGTACGTGGCGGCGCTCTCCGTCGTCGTCTGCGTCGTCGGCTTCGCGATCTTCACCCGAGGCGAGGGCAAGTTTGCCAAGTACGTCTGAGACAACCGCGGTCGAACCGGTCGTGCTCGCAGAAGACGTGTGGGTCGGCTTTCTGATCCGGTATCACCGGGCCGAAGTCACGCTGCGCGAAACCTTCGTGCGCCTGCTCGACCGCTTCTCCAGGGACGGCGATCGCGATGGGCGCTGGAGCCAGAAGTTCTGGGCGCTGCGCGGGGTCAACCTGGCGGTTTACCCGGGCGAGGTTGTGGGCATCGTCGGCCCCAACGGTTCGGGAAAAACTACCCTGCTCAAGGCGCTGGCGGGAATCCTCGGCGCCGATCGCGGCCGCGTCGAGACCCGCGGGAGAATCGGCTGCCTGATGAGCTTCGGCGTCGGCTTCAACGCGAACCTCAGCGGCCGCGAAAACATCTTCATCAACGGGTCGATCCTCGGACTGGGCCAGCATGAGGTCGAGCAACGCCTCGACAAGATCGTCGAATTCAGCGAACTCGGCGACTTTATCGACGCCCCGGTGCGCACGTACTCGGCGGGCATGAAAGGCCGCCTGGGCTTCGCGATTGCCGTTCACATCGACCCGGACGTCTTGCTGTTGGACGAGGTGCTGACGGTCGGCGACGCGGCGTTCCGCGCCAAGGCGGGCTCGATCCTCGATCGCTTCCGCGACGCGCAGAAGACCGTCGTCATGGCCACTCACAGCATGGACCTAGTGAGAAAACAATGTACCCGGGCCGTCTGGCTTGACGCCGGAAAGATCCGAATGGCTGGCGATCCCGCGGAAGTCACAGCGGCCTACCAGGCCGCATCCGGTAGCAGGAGCGGGAAGGGGTAGGAAGGACAGTCAATGGGCAGCGATCGGGTGAACGAATTGTACCGCGGTGAGATCTGGAGTCGAAAAGACCAGCAGACTTGTCGTGACCGCGTCCACTGGATGTGTTCGCGCGTGACCGGGGAGCGGCTCCTCGATGTGGGATGCTCGCAGGGCATCGCGTCGCTCCTGCTCGCGCAAGAGGGCCACCAGGTCGTCGGGGTTGACATTGACCCGGCGGCGATCGAGTACGCCCAGAACGAGCTGGCCCAGGGCCCCGAATTCCTCAAAGACCGAGTGGAGTTCCGCCTCATCTCCGGCGGCGAGCTGCCGTTTGAAGACGCTTGGTTTGACAGCGTCCTGATGGGCGAACTCGTCGAGCACCTCAACCGCCCCGAACGGATGCTGGCCGAAGTGCGGCGGGTGCTGAAACCCGCCGGAACCGTCGTGATCACGACTCCCTTCGGCATGCTTCCTGATCCGGGACACGTACGCACGTTCTATCTGAGCGGCTTGGTAGAGTTGGCGGGGCAGTTCTTTCAGCCCAAGGCACTATGTGTTTTGGAGAAGTACATCTGCTACGCCGGTGTGGCCGCTGATCCCACGGACGAAGCGGATGAGTCGATCACGGCACCGCCCCGACTGCTCGAGCTCTCCGAGGAGGCGTTTCGGCGCGCTGAACATAGCTACCATGAACTGCTCGACGCCCGTAGAGCCCGAAGCGAGTCACTGGGGAAACAGCTCGCGCAACTCCGCACCGCCGCGGAGGGCGACCGCAAACAGTTGGCCGAACTCTGGCAGACCGGCTCAGTTCAACTGGTCGGTCAGTTCCGCGGCCTGCTGGCCAACAATGGGGTGGGCATCGACGTCGCACACCTCCTGAAGCGCACCGAGCACATCTCCGCGAAGCTCGCCGGTGATGCGCGAGCCGCGCACCAGCTCGAAGTGCTGGGCCAGGCGATCGAGGACTTCCAGACCCTGCTTGAGAAAGAGCTGCTGGCCGCCAGAGGTGAGCTGGAACTCGCCGACCAGAAACACGCGGCCGAACTCGAGCGCCTGCGCCAGGAGCATCAGGAGCAGCTTCAGCAGCAACGTAGCCAGTTGGAACAGCGGCGCCTCGACGGGCTGGCTCGCGCAGAGCACGAGCGACAGACGGCCGTACAGCGCGAGCGGACTTCGGCAGCCCGACAGCTGGAAGCGGAGAAGCAGCGCCTGAATGCGGCCCGTGAAAAGCAAGCCGCCGAATCGGAGCAAGTGCTGCACGCGCGCGCCAAAGCCGAGCAGGAGGTCCGGGCTTTGCGCGGCCGCGTCAGCCGCCAGACCGAACTGGTCGACTACTTCAGGGCCGAGCTGGCCCTCAAGCAGCAGGAAGTGCGCTATCGGCTGGGCGACGCCTTCGTCCGCGCTGCCACGAATCCGATCGAATTCGTCAAGCTGCCGAAACGCTTTGTCTCGCTCTACTTCGAGGGGCTCAGACGCCGCCGGGAAAGGAGGAGACTGGAGGCGTCGCCCGGCGCACCTCCACAGCCGCCTCCCCCGGCAGTTGTGAGCGCTGCGCCACCCGCGGCGGGCGCGCCCCCAGCAGGTCGATACGGTATCCTGCTCGCCGGACCGGACGAGCGCCCGGCGGCGGTCGCGCGGCACCGGCAGCTTCGCGAGGACTTCGAACGCTTCGCCAACCGCGTAACCGAGAGCGATGCCCGCCACGTGGTAGTCATGTTCGCCGGCACCAAGTACATCCAGAACATCCGGGCCAACCGCCCCATTCGATTGGCACGTTCACTGGAACGGATGAATACTCCGGTCCTGTTCAATTTCCATCGCTGGCGGGAAACCGACCACATCCCGCCCTACTCGGGTGGCCTGCTCTTCCAGTCTCCGGTGGACCGAACCGCCGGATTCGTCGAGGAACTCGTGTCCCGTGATCTCGGACGGACGCGCGGCATATTCATTGTCAGCTATCCGCACCCCGCGGTCCTTCGCTTGGTGAACCTCGCAAACGTAAACGGTTGGGCGACGATCTACGATTGCCGGGACGACTGGGAGGAATTCCAGAAGGTCAACATGGCCAAGTGGTATCGGGCGGCCGTGGAGCGGTTCGTCGTAAACAACTGCGACATGACCTGTTGCGTGGCGCGTCCGCTTCAGGAAAAGCTCAAAGCGTTCAGCGACACGCGTCCCGTACGGCTCTCGCCGAACGCCTATGACCCGGCCTTCGTCGACGCGCGTTACCGGCGTCGCTCCGGCACCCAGGTCAAGATCGGCTATTTCGGGCATCTGTCCGAGAGCTGGTTCGACTGGGATTCGCTGCGGTGGATCGCGCGGCGACGACCGGCGTATCACTTCGAGATCGTCGGCCACTCGGCCCCCAAGAAGATCAAGCTCCCGGCGAACGTGGAGTTGTGCGGCCCCAAGAGCCCTACGGAAATCTGCGAACTGGCGGCCGAGTGGCAGGTTGGGATCATCACGTTCCGCGTGGGCCGCCTCGCCGACGGGGTCGATCCGATCAAGATCTACGAGTACTTTGGGCTCGGTCTGCCGGTGGTTTCCTTCCGCATGCCGCAGATCGCCGATTACCCGTGCACGACCACCGTCGAGACCCGGGAGGATTTCACGGCGGCCCTGGATCGCGCCGTCCGGGAGCCGCCCGACCCGCGGATCCTCCGTGAGTTCCTGGAGAAGAACACGTGGGATGATCGGGCCCGCGAGATGCTCCGTTGGGCGGACCAGATCTGCGAACCTGCTCCCTGCGAGAAGACTTTTCATCCAAAGCGTGAGGCGGGCTAGCCAAAATGAAAGTGCTCTACTGCTATCGGTTCGGGATTCTCGGCGGGGTCTGCACCCAACTCATCAACCGCCTGAAGGTCTTTGAGCCTTCCGGAGACCTCGATGCCGAGTTCGTCTTCACGCGCGACCTCGGGATCTCTCGGACCTTCGATGGCGACCCTCGCGTGCATTTCTCCCCCACCGAAGCGGACCTCAAACGTCTCGCCGCGTCGGGCGGCTTTGACGCTGCCGTCGTGATCGACAGTCCCGAGTTCTTCGAGCCCCTCAGTGAGGTCCCGCAGCTGCCGGTCGTTACCGAGGTCCACACCACCACCGAGGGGGGGATGAGATACCTGGAGGAGCGCACCTGGCGCACCATCGGCTACATCGTCCCGTCCGAGTACCTTCGCTGGGTGTTGCGGGAACGCTTTGGGGTGGATCGTGACCACCCCATTTGCGTCATACCCAACACCATTGACGCCGAGCTCTTTCCGAGAACCGAGGTAGACCCGCCTGGTCCGCGCCCCGTATTCGCTTGGGTCGGTAAACTCGACGATCATAAGAACTTTCGCGGCTTTCTGGAGCTGGCCGCGCGCATCACGCGAAAGGGTCTCGAGGGCGAGTACTGGCTGATCGGCGGCGAGACCGCCCCGCCCAGCCGGCAAGCCGAGCTCATCGATCACATCGACCGGCTCGAGCTCCATTCGCGGTGCCGCTGGTTTCCACGTATCGAGTACCGCGCCATGCACCGGGTCTACGCGGCCGTGCGCGCCAGCGGCGGCGCCAAGATCGTGACCAGCATCAACGAGTCCTTCGGGATGTCGGTACTCGAGGCGGTGATTTGTGGATGTCCGGTCTTGGCCTCCCGGGTGGGCGCTCTCCCGGAGATCGCCCCGGGCCATTCGTACATCCGGTTCTATGAGTCCGGCGATCTCGATCAGGCCGCGGCCGGCGCGGTACAGCTCGCCCAACCGGATGAAGGCGCTCGCGTCCGCGCGGAGCTCGACAGCGACCGCACCCAGCTCCTCAGCCGGTATTCCCGCGAAGTCGCCGTGCCCCGGTATGTGGAAACGCTCCGCGGACTCATCTCCGGTTCCATTCAAAGCGAGCCTGGAAGTGGGGCCTCCTCGGGTTCCGTCTTGCCCGATGCCGGGGCCGCCCGGGTGACTGCCGAACCACCGCCGTCGCCACCCCGGCCGGCCGCGGACAGAGCTGAGCCGCGCGCCGCCGACGCGGACGGTCTGGCCGGCCGGCCGAAGTTTCAGTTCACTGCCGCGGAAATCCCGGACCGGCCACCCCGGCTTCCGTTGAGAGTGGCCACGATCATGGACGAGTTCACCCACGCCTGCTTCAAGTTGGAGTGCCGACTGGTTGCGGTCACGCCGAAGGACTGGAGACGGGTGCTTTCGGTCGACCCGCCGGATCTCCTGTTTGTGGAGTCAGCTTGGAGAGGAAACCACGGCGCGTGGCGGAACCAGGTCGTCCAAACCCGCCCGGTCAACGAAGGTCCTCTGCTGGAACTGGTTCAGTGGTGTAAATCACGCGGAATCCCCACCGTGTTCTGGAATAAGGAGGATCCGCCGAATTTCGAGCGTTTCATTCATGCGGCGGCACTGTTCGAGCACGTCTTCACCACCGACCAGAACTGCATCCCCGCCTACCGCGAGCGTCTCGGGCACGACCGGATGCATGCCTTGCCGTTCGCGGCACAACCTGCGGTCCACAATCCGGTCAATTGTCGTGAGCAGCGCTTCGGCAACGTCTGTTTTGCGGGGACCTACTATGCCCAGCGCCATCGCGACCGGCGCGGCCAGCTCGACTTGCTGCTACAACCGGCGCTGCAGCGCGGCCTGACGATCTTCGACCGCATGCACGGGACCGGCATGGAGGATCACTACGCCTATCCGCCGGAGTACCGCTCAGCCATCTACGGCGCCGTGCCCTACGAGGAGATGGTGGACGCTTACCGGCGTTTCCGCATCTTTCTGAACGTGAATTCCGTCACGGATTCACCGACGATGTTCTCCCGGAGGGTGTTCGAGATCCTGGCGTGCGGAACCCCCGTTATCAGCACCTACGCGCTCGCGATCGAACGGCTGCTCGGGCGCGACGTGGTGCCCATGGTGACGTCTGCCGAAGAGGCGGCCGACTGGATGGACAAGCTGCTTGCCCAGCCGGAGCTCGCCGAACAGATGGCGCACCTTGGCCAGCGACGGATATTCACCGAACACACCTACGAACACCGCTTGCGTACGGTATTGGAGAAGATCGGCATACCGCTGCAGCTCCCGCCGCCCCGCGTGAGCGTGATCACCTGCACCAACCGCCCGGCCCGGCTGGAAAACATCATCGCTAACTACGAGCGCCAGGCTTATCCCCACAAGGAGCTGGTGCTGGTGCTGAACAGTGATGACTTCTCGCTGACCCGGGTGCGGAAGCGGCTGGCTTCGGTACCGGATGCGCGCGTGTTCCAGCTGCCGGAGGCGAGCACGCTCGGGCGATGTCTCAACGCGGCGGCGGATGAGGCCCGTTGCGAGTACTGGTCGAAGTTCGACGACGATGACTTTTACGGCCAGCACTACCTCAGCGATATGCTCATGCCGTTCGCCTACACCGACGCGTCGATCGTGGGAAAAGGCTGCTGCTATGCGTATCTCCAAGAAACGCGCTGTTTGGCCCTCCGGAATCCCGAGGGGGAACACCGGTACACCTCCGAGTTGCCGGGGTCGGCGATGATCGTCGACCGCAAGGTCTTCGACCAGGTACGCTTCCCCGATCAGAATCGCGAAGAGGACACGCAGTTCCTGCGCGAGTGCGCGAAGCTGGGCTTCAAGCTCTATTCGGCGGATCGGTTCAACTACGTCGCTCAACGCGCGAAGTCCGCCGACCATCACTCCGGGAAGACCGCCGAGGCGGAATTTCTGCGGAACTGCCGGATCGTGGCGCACACCGATGACTACCGCAGTTACGTCGTTGTCTAGGCGCGGTCGCGCCGATAAGCCCCCACCCCCGCGGCTCCTGGTATCGTTGGCTGCGGTAACCTGGGACTTCGCCCTTCGCGGGCGCACCCGCATGCTCACCGAAGCCTGGCTGCGCCTGCGCCAGCCGACAACCTTTGTGCAGGTCCCTTCCTATCGCACGGCGTTGCAGCGCCTGGCCGCCAGATTTCGTCCGGCCGACGAGGTGCCGGTCGTTCGCCCCTGGCCAACCTACCCGTGCCGCTGGTGGAGTCCCGCAAACGAAGCCCGGCTTCGCAGGGCGATTCGAAGCCGGGCCGTCGCACTTCGCCGGGAACTCGGCCGCCGCATCGATTTCTCGGAGGCGACCGCGATCGTCGTCTCACCGGTTTGGACGCCCTGGCTGGAAGCTTTGCCGTTCAAGCAGGTCATCTACGACTGCATCGACGACGTTGCGGTGCACGTTCGGCGGTCCAATCTGGCCCCCCTTTACCAAGGCTGGGAGGATGAGCTCGTGCAGCGCGCCTCAGGCGCCGTGGTGACAGCCCGGCCCCTGCGCGAGTCGCTTTGTGCGCGACGGTCCGACCTCCGCGTGGCGACGATTCGCAACGGCGTGGACGTCGAGCGCTTTCAGCGTCTGGCGCGATCGACGTCGCGGCCGGCGGACCTGCCCGCAGCTCAGCGGCCAATCGTCGGTTTTGTCGGCGCCCTCTACAAATGGATCGACTGGACGCTGATCGGGGAGGTCGCTTGCGCGCTATCGGATTGCGACTTCGTCTTTGTCGGCCCGCATGATGGACGCGTTCCGCGAGGGCTCCTGGCCGGGCTGAAAAACGTCAGGTTCCTGGGGGCGCGACCCTACGAGCTGGTCCCCGCCTATGTGAACGGCTTCGACGTGTGCTGGGTCCCGTTCGATCAGAGCCGCGTGTCGCGCTCGGCGAACCCGGTCAAGATTTACGAGTATCTGTCGCTCGGCAAGGCTGTGGTCTCGACGCCCGTGGCCGATACCGAGTCTTTTGAAGACTGTATTCGGATCGGTCGCAACCCGAACGAAGTCGCAACACTGCTGCGCGCGGCGCTCGATGAGGGCGCGGGTAAGGCAGCCGAGCGCATCCGCTTCGCCCAGGCCAATTCCTGGGAGGCTCGCGCGGCGGAGTATGTCTCGTTCATCGCTTCGCTGTCGGGATAGCGTCCGCGCCCGATGCGTAATACAGTACGGCACATGAAACACGTCCTGGTGGTCTTCGGAACCCGGCCCGAGGTGATCAAGCTCGCCCCGGTGGTCTTCGCGCTGCGCGCCTGGCCGGAGCGAGTTCGTGTGACGCTCTGCTCCACCGGACAGCATCGCGCCATGCTCGATGCCGCCATGACAGCCTTCGACCTCCAAGCCGACCACGACCTGGGCATGATGCAGACGGGACAACACCCCGGCGATCTGCTCGGTCGGCTGCTGCTCGGCCTGCGGCCCCTGGTCGACGAACTGCGGCCCGACGTGGTCGCAGTTCAGGGCGACACGACCACGGTGATGGCGGCGGCGCTGACCGGCTTCTTGTGTGGTACGCGCGTGGCGCACGTCGAGGCCGGGCTGCGGACAGGCGACAAGCGCGCTCCGTTCCCCGAAGAAGTCAATCGGCGCATCGCCGGGGTCGTTGCCGACTATCACTTCGCCCCCACCGCCCGGGCGCGCGATCACTTGCTCAGCGAAGGTGTCCCCGCGGAGAGCGTCTTTCTGACCGGCAATACCATTGTGGAGGCGTTGCGCTGGATGCGCCGGAAAGTTGCCGACCGGCCGTTGCCACGCGGACTCAGCGCGGACGGTCAGCGACTCGTTCTGGTCACGGCCCATCGCCGCGAAAGCTTCGGCCCGCCGTTTCGGGATCTGTGCCACGCGCTGCGCGAGATTGCCAGGCGCTTCGACGACGTGCGACTGGTGTACCCGGTCCACCTCAATCCCAACGTCCGGGAGCCGGTATGCGAAATCCTGGGCGACTGCGAGCGCGTGCGGCTGGTCGAGCCGTTGGCGTACACCGACTTCGTCGCGCTGCTCGCTCGCGCCCACCTGGTGCTCACCGACTCGGGCGGCATCCAGGAGGAAGCCCCCGTGCTCGGCAAGCCGACCCTCGTGCTGCGAGACAAGACCGAACGCCCTGAGGCGGTGGCTGCCGGCGTCGTGCGCCTCGTCGGCACCGATCGCGAGCGCATCGTCGCGGAGGCCTCCCGCTTGCTCAGCGACCCGCAGGCTTACCAAGCTATGGCCCGCCCCGTCTGCGTTTATGGCGACGGTCTGGCCGCCGAGCGGATCCGCGAGGTGCTGCTGGACGGATGCCTGACCAGCCCGCCGTTCCGACCGGAGACATGAGAGCGGCCCCGCTCTTGAAGGCTGAGGGATCCGGCGCGATGCGTGCGCTCTGGCTCGTTCGTGACAACCTCGAAACGCATCCGGGGGGCGACACCACGCAGATTCTGCGAACCAAAGCGGCGCTCGAACGCCTGGGCGTCACGGTGGAGCTTGCGCGTCATCCCGGCCCGGAACCTGGCACCTACGATGTTGTGCACCTGTTTCACCTCGACCGGCTGTGGGAGCACCTGGCCGTCTGCCGCCGTCTGCGTGCCGCACGTGTGCCTGCGGTGCTCAGCCCGATCTACTGGCCCGCTGATGAATTCGACCGTGGCGGTCGCGCGGGCCCGCAAGGTACGCTGGCGCGTGTTCTCGGCAGCCAGGCTTACCAAACGATCCGCCTGATGCAACGCTTCGGGTTACGGTGCCTGCGGAAGCGGACGCTGCGAGGCTGGGACCGTCGCCTGCTCAGCTTCCAGCGCGCCGCCCGCTATCTGCTCGATGCCGTCAGCGTGATTCTGCCGAACAGTGTTGCTGAGCTCAAACAGATTGAGGACCTGTTTGGGGATGGGCGGCCCGCGGTAGTTGTGCCGAACGCGGCAGACCTGAGCATGTTCGTGCAGGACAAGTGCGCCGCGTCGGCCGAACGCGCGGGTGTGTTATGCGTTGGGCGGATTGAGCCGCGCAAGAATCAGTTGGCGTTACTGGGGGCGCTGCAGGGCACCGGCATCCCACTGACGCTGGTGGGCCAGCCGGGCCGCTTCAGCCGGCGTTACGCGCGACGTTGCCGCCGAAGCGCCGGCCCACACGCACGCTTTCTCGGACGGCGCAGCCCGGCCGAGTTGCGCAAGCTCTATCGCGCTGCCCGTGTACAC
>JBHHZX010000010.1:0-22535 GCA_046758265.1 Phycisphaerae bacterium | reverse complement strand
TCTTTGCCCGAGACGCCATACAGGCTCCCGCCGAGGAACCCCCAGTTGCCACCGGCGTCGTTCTCGCCGTACACACCTATGGTGCCGCCACCGCTGCCCCGGCCGAACACGCCCTCGGTCAAGCCACCGAGGGCCCCGAAGTTGCCGCTGGCGTCGTGTTGCCCGCGCACGCCGAAGCCGCTGCTCGTATTGGTGACCGAGAAAACCGCTAACGGGTTGCCGTTGACGCCGCTCCCGTCATACGGGAGGATCAGGCCCGAGGCATAAGGCACCGGCGTCAGCCACTGGCGCGGCGAAAGCACGGTGTGTTCCTCTTCGCTGTCCCCCGGCCGCACGGCGATCTCCAACCATACATCATCGCCGTTGAATTGGTCGCCGAAGTCCAGCAAAACGGTGAACAACCCGTCCGTCACGACGATGTCAGCTTGATCATCGGGATCATCTAGCTGAACACCCGCAAGCGGGTCGTCGAACAGCGTAAACCGGAAGTCATAGCTACCGTTGGCGGGCGCGTCGCCGTCTCTCAAGCTGCCCTGGTAAGTCCAGGTGGTGGTTTCAGCCGGTGCCAGCACGGCGAGTCGTAGCAGCGACCCCAGCACTATCCCTAGCGCCAGCACGTTGGAACTCGATAAGGCGCGCTTCGGTTGGTAAGCCTGGCTGTACATGGTTAGCCTCCATTGTGTTGTTGGCGGAAAGATCGGCGCGTACCGTCCCGATTTCCGCTACTCATACCCTGGACCACCCGGCGACGGACCACGGAGCAGCAAGCATGATCCGGCGGAGCGGATGACCGCGACCGTGCCGGAGAGGCCGCACCTTGCGGACCTCACTCAGCTACGCGAAAATGACGTGCGATTCGGCTCAAGTCGTCCGGCATTTTGGGAGGGGCGTCCGATGGCGACGCCTGCACCTGGCAACGTCACCCAACTGCTGCGGGAATTCGGCGCCGGCGATCAGGAGGCGCTAAACAAACTAATGCCACAGGTTTACGCCGAGCTCCGAACGCTGGCGGGTCGCGCCCTGCGTCGCGAGCGCCGGGACCATACGCTCGGCGCCACCGCGCTCGTGCACGAAGCATATTTGCGACTGGTCGATCAACGCGATGTCCAGTGGCAGCACCGCGCCCATTTCTTCGGCGTTGCCGCCCAGTTGATGCGCCGCATTCTGGTCGACCACGCCCGCAAGCGCGGTGCGGCCAAGCGCGGCGGCGCACGCGGCAAGGTCGCGCTCGACGATTCCGCAATGGCCGCCGGCGCGCGCAGCGTCGATCTGACGGCGCTCGACGAGGCCCTGACACGACTGGCCGAATTCGATCCCCAGCAAAACCGTATCGTCGAGCTGCGCTTCTTCGGCGGCCTGACGATCGAGGAAACCGCGAAAGTTCTCGGGATTTCACCGGCGACGATCAAACGCGAGTGGACGGTTGCCAAAGCCTGGCTCCGTCGCGAGATCAACAGGACCTGAGCAAGTGCGTATGCGAGGAGCTAAAAGGTCCTACCAATGCGAGCCGCGACTGTCCGCCAGCGATTTCCGGTTTGCGCCAGAGCGTTGCCCGCCACGGTCGCCCCGGATCGATCCGGTTTTTCGGGATCTGGACACTCTTCGGCCAAATACATGAGCCGTTTGGCCCGCTTCCTGCGCGTTCCCTGGTGAGGACCGTCATGACGCCCGATCGATGGCAACGAGTCAAGCAGCTCTTTCACGCTGCGCTGCCAATGGAAACGCAAGCGCGTAAGGCGTTTTTGGACGAAGCCTGCGGCGACGACGCAATGCTGCGGCTCGAGGTCGAGTCGTTGATCGCGTCACACGAGCAGGGATCGAGTTTTTTCGAGGTGCCGGCGATCCAGCTCGCCACAAGCGATCTGGGCGAACCGCGAACCGAAGTGGGTTCCAGACGGCGCATCGGTCCCTACGAGGTGACCCGCCAAATCGGCTCTGGCGGAATGGCCACAGTCTACTTGGCCGTTCGCGCGGATGACGCCTATCAAAAACGCGTCGCCATAAAGGTTGTCCGCGACGTGACCGGGTCGGTCGACACGCCACGGGCTCGAGAGCTGCTCCGGCGTTTCAATACCGAGCGGCAGACGCTGGCCAATCTCGATCATCCGAACATCGCCAGATTGCTCGACGGTGGCGCAACAGACGACGGCGCGCCATATCTGGTGATGGATTACATCGAAGGCGAGCCGATCAACGCGTATTGCGACCGCCGGCAGCTTGCGACCGGGGAGAGGCTCAAACTGTTCCGCAGCGTCTGCGCCGCCGTGCAGTACGCTCACCAGAACCTGGTTGTCCACCGCGACCTCAAGCCCGGCAATATCCTGGTCACCTCCGACGGCGTAGCCAAGCTGCTCGACTTCGGCATCGCAAAACTTCTCGACGTGAGCGAAACATCCCGAGCCGCTGATCCGACGCAAACCGGTATGCGCCTCATGACGCCGGCCTACGCCAGCCCCGAGCAGGCTCGCGGGCAGCCCATCACGACCGCCAGCGACGTTTATTCTCTCGGCGTTATCCTCTACGAACTGCTCACCGGTCACCGCCCGTATCGCATCGCAAGTCGGGCCGAGCACGAGGTCGCCCGTGCCATCTGCGAAACCGAGCCCGAGAAACCCAGCAGCGTCATCAGCCGGCTGGAGGAAATCGACGACCCTTCCGGCACAAGCCACATCACGCTCACGCCCGAGTCGGTCAGCAAAACGCGCGACGGGACCCCCGACCGGCTCCGTCGCCGACTCGCCGGGGACATCGACGTGATCGTGCTGATGGCGCTGCGCAAAGAGCCGCAGCGGCGTTACGCATCGGTCGAGCAATTCTCGGAGGACATCCGCCGCCATCTCGAAGGCCGGCCGGTGCTGGCCCGCAAGAGCACGCTGGCTTACCGCAGCGCCAAATTCATGCGACGGCACGCGCTGGGCGTGAGCGCGGCGGCTGTGGTGGTGCTCGCTCTGACCGGGGGGATCTTGGGAACCTCGTGGCAGGCCCACATCGCCCAAGTCGCCGAGCGACGAGCCGAGGACGAAGCGGAAACCGCCAGAGAGGTTAGCGAGTACCTGACCAGAGTGTTCGAGGTCTCCGACCCGCTGTTCAGCTCGATCCCCGGCGCGCGGAAGGGTACGGAGGTCACCGCAGGCGAGATTCTCCAAGCCGGCGCCGAGCGCATCGAGGCCGAACTGAAAGATCGCCCGGCGGTCCAGGCGGCGGTGATGAATACAATCGGAAACGTGTACGCGAACCTCGACGCGTACGACGAGGCCGAACGCCTGCTGCAACGTGCGCTAGAAATCCGTCGGCAGACCTTCGGCGATGAGCACCCGGACGTTGCCGCGTCCCTGCAGAGCCTCGGGCACTTGTTCATGAAGAAGGGTGATTATGCACGAGCCGAACCGTCGATGCGCGATGCGCTGGCGATGCGACGGAGACTGCTGGGTGAGGAGCATCAGAAGATCGCGGCGAGCCTCGACGGACTGGGAACGCTGTACACGCACATGGGAGATTATGCCCGGGCGGAAACCTACTACGAGCAAGCCCTGGATATGTACCGCAAGGTGCTCGGCCCGGGGCACCTCTTTGTCGCGATGAGCCTCGCCAACCGGGCCACCATCCTGCATTCCCAGGGCCAATACGTTGCCGCGGAGCCGGTTTATCGCGAGGCGCTGGAGTTGCTGCGCGCCGCCCAAGGTGACGAACACCCGGATGTGGCAACCGTCATGCAAAACCTGGCGGTGCTGTTGCAGACCCAAGACGAGTTCGAAGAAGCCGAGACGCTCCTCCGGAAGGCACTCGATCTGCGAGTCAGACTGTACGGCGAGGAGCACCGGGCAGTTGCGCAGAGTCTGCACAACCTGGCACATCTCGTCACCGGGCGGGGAGATTTCGAAGACGCCCGGCCCCTCTACGAGCAAGCACTGGCGATCCGGCGCCGGGTGCTCGGCGGCGACCACCCCAAAGTGGCCGAGACGCTGAACGACCTGGCCTACCTGTATTACGTCGGTGGTGACTTCGCCCGGGCCGAACCCCTGTTCCGCGAGGCGCAGGCGATTGAGCGCACGCGATACCCTGAGGGGCACCCGTCCCTGGCCCTCAAGTTGCACAACCTTGCATCGGTCTATGCCGCGCAGGGCAGATATGCCGACGCGCAAGAGATGTTCCGCGAGGCACTCGAGATGCGCCGGCGGCGGCTGGGTGACCGGCACCCGGATACCGCCGAGACCCTCAACAACCTGGGCGGGCTGCTCTACCTGCTGGGCAACTTGGCCGAGGCCGAGCCCCTCCTGCGCGAAGCGCTCGAAATCCGCCGCGAAACATTCGGAAACGAACATCAGACGGTGGCGGCAACCTGCAACTCGCTCGGTGCAGTGCTGCGCGAGAAGGGCGAGTACGACGCGGGGGAAACGCTTCTACGCAAGAGCTTGCAGACCCGACAAAAGATATTCCCTCCCAGCCATCCAGCCCTTGCCAGTTCGCTGATCCAAATCGGCGAGCTCCTGACCGTCACCGACCGTGCTGAAGAGGCCCAGCCGCTATTGCGTCAGGCACTTCAGATTCGGCGCACGCGCTTCGGAAACCACTGGCTGACCGCCAACTCCACCAGCGCCCTGGGCGCGTGTTTGATCGAGCTGGAGCAGTACGAGGAGGCCGAGCCGCTGTTGATGGAAAGCTACGCGGAATTGCGGGCCGCCCGCGGCGAGCACGACCCGTTTACATTGCGCGCGCTGCGACGAATCATCGACCTGCACGACGCCTGGAACAAGCCGGATCAAGCTGCTGAATGGCGAGCGAAGCTGCCTTCCAGCTTTGAAGAGACACAGGCAGCTCCTCCGGGGCAAGGCGACGGGGGTTGAGACGACCGGTCAAAGCCGGGCGACAATCCGCCCGCACGTTTCTCGATCCAGCTTTCTGCACTCCCCGAGGCGCCCCGTTTCGCACGACCATCGGCAACACGAGCGTGCCCGGACGGTGGACAGACCGTCCTGATGAGCGCTTCACCGGGCAGCCCCCGGAGAGTGGCCGGCGAAACATCGCCGCCGCGACTTGCACCAACACAGTCGCCGCTTCGGTCGAGGTCGCGGCCCAGGACAGCAGCGCCCTGCTACGGGCACGTCGTCCCGTACAAAGCCAGCAGCATGGCGAGATCCACCAGATCCACGTCTCCGCTGCCGTCCAGATCGCCGTCACAGCGGGTTGCCCCGCTGGCGCCGTAGTTGCCCAACAGTTCGGCGAGGTCCGCCACATCGACCCTGCAATTGCCGTCGACATCGCCGGTCAGAGCGCTGACGCTCAGCGTCCAGTCGAGCGTCTGCGTCATCCATTGCGTGCGGGCGGCCTCGTCCCGCACCCATATCGTGTTGTCCGTGACGACAACGGACAACACGTGCTCTCCGCCGGCAAGCTCAAGGGTGCACAAGTCCAGCGTTTCGGCGGTGGCTCCCGGGATCGGCGTGCCATCGAGCGCCCATTGGACATCGAGCGAATGACCGATCGGGTCAAGCGGGTCGACGTACACCGTCTCCGTGCCGTTAAGCATCACATCGGGCTGCGTGGCGGCGTCGATCGGATTCACGATCTTGTAAAACTCGATGATCAGACCTTCCACCGAGGGAATATTAAACGGCCGACCCAGCGAGCGCATCTTCGAGTTCCAGGTGGGCCGGTAAATGCCGTACTGGTGGTAATAGGCCCCTTCGTACGTGGACACCCTCCCGTCGAATTCCGGCCAGGTTGTGTCCATCCAGGCCGCCCATTTCGTCCCGGAGGCGAGCATGGCCTCCCGATCGAGGATCGACACGTTGCGCTCCACAGGTTCCGGCCCGTCGTACGTTTCACCATTGCCGTAGTCGTACTCGTCCGCGAGATTGCCCAGCCCGTGGCCGATCTCGTGGAGCGCTAACTCGACGGCCGAGCCGTTCCCGCCCGACGCAGTCGCCAAGTTCCAATTCGGGTAGCCCGCCCCGCCGTACATCGTCGAGTTTGCCAGGGCCAGCACGAGGTCGACGTCAGGGGCATTGCTGGCGTAGGTATACGCTGCCTCTACGTTCACGCAGAGCAATCGTTGGATCCCATGGCACCAGAAGCCCATGTCGAGCGCGGTATCGCGCTCGATGCCCGGAACCGGATCGTTATCGACCCCTGACTCGTTGGAGATTACGTCAATGCGATGAACCAGGAAGTAATTGCTGTAGGTTACGAAGGGCTCCTCGGCGAAAAAACCTGCGACGGCGTTGTCCGCATGTACCGCGTAGATGTCCAGCTCCTCGGCGGTGTATCCATCCCCGACGATCACGAAATCTATGCGGTTGTCGGCCGAACGTCGCGAACCGTTTTCGTATCCCGCCGGCCGCGTGCGCGCAATGTCGGAGAATATCACCGGCAGCGTTATCCGACCCCCCGCCAGATTGCCCGCCTCGTCAATGTAATCGTAGTAGACGGTCTCGAGCGAAGTACGCGGCGTGGGGTCCGGCAGATCGCCGCGCGCGGTCTGTGCCGCTGCCACGAAGATGCAGAGTGATAGGGCTCCGAGTGCTGTACAATACGATTTCCCCGTTGCGAGCATACCTCATCCTCCTTATCCCCTTATGCTAACGATACCGTACCAGCGTATCCAGCCCTGCTTGCGGCGGCTCAAAGTGCGTGAAATAAGGAGAGAGCCTCGACTTGCACGAAAACTACATGATGGCGTGGTTTACCCGCCTCGGCAGGCCGCCGGGCGCTCTTCGATCCCCTCGTCAGCAAACCCTCTTCAGGCGCTATTCCTAGCCCGTCGCCGAGACGGCCACACCCTTCGACTTCATCCCTGCGGGCCCAGCCGCTCAGGGAGGGGCGATGACCGCCGATCGTCCAGCGTTGAGGCCTGCCGACGCGGCGTCGGCTACAGCGGTCAGCGGCGCCCCCAGTGGGGCAATCCCTTCTCGGCCTCGACACCCAGCGCGTCGGCGACGCGATTAATGTAATTGAAGTACGCGACGACCTGGACCGCGTCGTGGATCGAGGTGTCGCACCAACCGGCGGCACGCAATGCTGAGATGTCCGTTTCGGTGCAGGCCGCCGGCGAGTGCGTGACCTTTTCAGCGAACTCCGCCAGCGCTCGCACGGCGTTCGATACCGGGGATTCTCGCCAGTCATCAACGATCTGATGCACAAAGTTGTCAAGGCCGGCGTCGTCCGGCAGTAGCGTGGCACTGAGCGTATCCCACTCGTTCTTGACCTCAGCCCGGAGGTCGTTGGCGTGGGCCTGCACTCAGTAGTGGCATCCGTTGACCCGGCTCACCACGGTCGCCAGCAGCTCGCGCTGCGCCCGCGACAGCGGCGACTTGCCGAACATGGCCGCTTGATAGAGGCCCATCGACGCGCGCAGCATCGGCGGATTAACGCTCATCACGCGGACGATGTTGAACACCCGCCGGGCCCGCGCGGCCGCCGCCGCGAACAACTGCTTGAGCAGACCGTCCGCCGCATCGTCAGAAATGGTTTTGATCCACGCCATATCTGCGATCCTTTCGCGCTCGCCCGCCACAAACGATACCATACTGTGGCCGGGGTGCGAACGCGGGAATGCGGGCAGGCGGCTGCGCCGGCATCGCCAAGAAATGCTCAACAGGACAACCCTGGGGTCGGCAGGTGCTTGAAACGTTCGCGGATTCGTTCATATTCTCACTTTGCGGGCATGTTTTTGGGGTCGTACGCCGAGGATGGCTCAGACCGCGTTCATCCTGATTCTGTCGAGTGACGAGACCAAGGGGCGACGTCTGCACGACCTGCTGCGCGAAAAGCACGGACATTCGTGCCGCGTCGTCACCACACTTGACGACGCGCTGAACTCGATCCGGGCCCGCCTGCCCGACGTCGTCGTCGCCGTCACGCCCGTCGGCGGTCGGAACACGGTGGAGCCCCTGGCCGAGCTGCTCGACCGTCTCGCCCCGGACGCGACGCTGCTGGCGCTGGGCGACGGCGGCCCGCCGCCGGTGCTGATAGCACGCCGCGTGCAGTACCTCGCGCTGGAAAGCCCCAAGGACGATTCGGCGTTGGTGGACCCGATCAGCGAGGCGGCCCGCAAGGCGGTCGCCCGGCGGGAAGACCGGCTGCTGAAGCAGTCGATCGCCGCGACCACCATCGAATCGTTCGAGGGCATCGTGGGCCGGTCGCCACAGATGCAGAGGATCGTCGAGCGGATCAAGAAAGCCGCCCGCAATAAGCTGACCGTGCTGATTCTTGGGGAAACGGGCACCGGCAAGGAACTGATCGCGCGGGCGATCCATTACCAGTCCGATCGTGCCACCAAGCCGTTCGACCCCCTCAATTGTGCGGGTTTGAGCGAGACGCTGATCGAGAGTGAGCTGTTTGGGCACGTGCGCGGGTCGTTCACGGGGGCGCATTCGGACCGCAAGGGGCACTTCGCGGCGGCGGACGGCGGGACGCTGTTTCTGGACGAGATCGGCGACATGCCGGTCCGAATGCAGGCCAAATTGCTGCGCGTGCTGGAGTTGCGGGAGTTCACGCCCGTGGGCTCCACCGACGTGCAGCGGGTGGACGTGCGGCTGATCGCGGCCACCAACACCGACCTGCGCAAAAGAGTCGAGGAGCGGGAGTTTCGGGACGACCTTTTCTACCGGCTGAACCAATGGGTGATCGAAGTGCCGCCGCTGCGCGAGCGCCGCCAGGACATTCCGCTGCTGGCACACCACTTGCTCAAGGAAGCGCGCCAGCGGCACGGGTTGCAGGTGGAGGGCGTCTCAAGCGAGGCGATGACCCTGCTGGCCAAGTATTACTGGCCCGGCAACGTCCGCGAGCTGAAGAACCTGATCGAATCAGTCGCCTGCGAGATCGAAAACCGGCAGATCGAGGCCGACGACCTGCCCGAACATATCCGCGGCTCGCGCGACATCGTCCCGGTCTCGGCCGGCGGGCTGGTTGGCCTGACGATGGACCAGGTCGAGCGGCTGATGATCGAGCGGACACTTCAGGCGACCGGCGGCAACCGCGAACAGGCCGCCAAGATGCTCAACATCGGCACGCGCACGCTCTATCGCAAGATCAAGGAATACGGCTTGTAGGGTGCGGGTGCTCGGGGGGAGATTGTGGTGGAAGTAGTGAGGTTGGCTGCCCTGCGTTTTCGGGGACGGGTTTAACCCTATTGCCTCGGAACGGTCGTAGCTGGTTTGGGGGAAATGCCAGTCGAAATCAGAGGGTGTTTCTGTTATAAGTACGCAGGGAGGGGTGCCCACGGATGGAAGTGCGACCGGGCCGAGCGACCGGCGAAGTTACCTGTCAACCCAGTGGACGCGCTTTCCGGGCGGACGTTGAAGCACGGTGCCGACGGATGACTAAGGCCGAAACCAGGGAGAGTCGCCAAGCGAGGCTGATGGAGTTCCTGAAAGCCAACGCGGGCAAGCTGGGCCTCGTGGCCGCGCTGCTCGTGGCGGCTATTGGCGTTTACCTCCTCGCGGGGAGCCGCGGGCCTTCTCGCAAAGGAAAGGTGCAATTCGTCTGCGTCGCGTCAGGCGAGACCTTCTGGGTCGCGCGCGGCAAGTCCAAGATCCTGCCGCTCGCGAACCCGAAGAGCGGCGCGAAGACCCTGCTGCCCTGTCATAAGAGCGACGATGGAGAACTCTACGTCAGCAGCCGCTGTCGCAGCCTGGTCAAGCAGCTCAAAGAGGACGGAATCAATCAATACGTTGATCCCCAGACGCTTCTCGTTCGGCAGAGCCCCTAGAGCCGCAGTGGGAGGAGACCATCATGCCTGCTTGCAAGCGACCGATTGGTCGAGCGTTCACGCTGATCGAGCTGCTCGTGGTCGTCGCCATCATCGCCCTGCTCATCTCGATTCTTCTTCCCAGCCTGGCCTGCGCGCGCGAAAAGGCCCGGTCGGCCAAGTGCGGCGTGCAGTTGAGAAGCTTTGGGACCGGGCTGGCAACCTACTTCTCGGAGAACAACGACTGGATTCCGGGCGTCAACACGAGCGGCGTGGCGGCTTATGTCGCGGGCGAGGGCAGCGACATCGGCGCTTTGCGGAGTCCCGCGACCCCGGTGCAGAACTACGATTGGATGAGCCCCTCGCTGCGGTACGAAACCGAGTTGGGCAACAATCGTGCCGAGCGCTTCCAGACGCTGATTAACGAATACCAGTGTCCCTCGCAGGCGGGTCTGAAGATTGATTTTCTCTGGCCACAGGGCGTCAGCAACTCGGCGGATCGGGCCGACTTTACTGACGACATTGTCGACACATACTCACCGCTAAGCTACCTGATGCCGGCGCACTTTCAGTGGTGGGGCCGAGCCTATCTCGACACGATTGTTGCTATCGGCGAGACAGCGACCGGTCGGCCGGTCATCGTGTACGCCATGGTCGCGCCGGCCTCTTTTGAGGCTTTTCACGCGGGCCGCTACCAATCGCGGCTCGATAAGCTCGGCCCTCCCGCCCGCAAGATCGCGGCGGCGGACGGGATGCGCTACCTGACGGAGAACGACGAGATCGACTTCGACATCAGCCCGAGGGCGGATTTGTTCGGGGCGTTCGCCTCTAGTGGTGGCTGGTGGGCTGGATCGACGGCGTACGGGGTGAAGAACAGCACAGCGAACTGGGACGGGACAATCGTAAACACTGCTCCGTGGCCGCTGGCCCAGGGTCGCAACATGGTCTGGTCATACCGGCACGGCTGCGTGAATCGCGCGAGGGTCACCGAGGGTGTGCGGGACAACGGCGGCGAGATCAACGCGATGTTCTTCGATGGGTCCGTCCGCCGGTTGGACGACCGCGCCTCGCGCAACATCGAGTACTGGTATCCGACCGGAGCCATGGTTAACAGCCCGAGCGAGGGCCTGACCGACGTGCTGGCAGACTTCGTTGTGCCCTAGCTGGCGCTCCATAGCGCGCCACGATGCTCGCCGAGTGCATAGACGCCCCACCTCGCAATTGCAGGGGGCATTCCGTGGAGTGCTGCGCCGACGGGTTGGCGGAAACGACACACCCTGGCGCTTGCTGCGCGAGCAGACGGGGTACTCCTACCCCTGCGTTTATCGGAAACGACGTAGCCTGCCTGTTGCGGAACAAATGTGCCCCTGGCCCCGGCGAAATCGGCCGTTGCCGGGCGGTCCGCTTCCGCTATCCTGCGGCAATCTTCGCACGCCTCGTGCGTTTGGCCTGCATGAGAGGTGGTTGTGGAACCAGCCGGTCTCGACCGACTGCTCCGGCGTGTCCGGAAACGCGATCCGGAAGCGCTGCACGAGCTGGTCGATGCGTACAGCGCCCGTGTTTTCGGGCTGCTCTACCGGCTGACCGGCTCGCGCGAGACGGCCGAAGACCTACTGCAAGAGACGTTTCTACGCGTCGTGCGGATGATCGCAGAGTATGAGCCCGGCGGGAGATTCGAGGCGTGGCTTTTTCGCATCGCGGCGAACCTGGCCCGCGACCACGTCCGCCGGGCCAAGCGTCGCGGGCCGTCGGTCCCGCTGGACGGGTTGGAACGGCATGGTGAGCGCGGGGCGCCGAAGTTGGCCGACGCGGGGCAGCCGGAGCCGAGTGGCGAATTGCTCAAAAAGGAGGCCGGCGAGCGGCTGAACGCGTGTTTGCAAGAGCTGCCCGAAACGGATCGCGAGGTCATCCTGCTTCGCCACTTTTCCGAGCTGTCGTTTCGCGAGATCGCCGACGTGCTGGAGATACCCTTGGGCACCGCCCTGGCCCGGGCCCACCGGGCGCTGAAGCGCTTGCGGGCCACCTTCGGCGAAGAGGCTTGAGCGATGGACCATGAATTCCAGCGACAGGAGCGCGAGATCGACCGGCGGATCGCCGCGCTGGCAACCTACCTCCGCGCGCCCGCACCGCGTCCTGGGTTTCTGGCGGAAGTGAAAGCGGCGCTGAGCGCGGAGGCGCAGCGGTTGCAGCGGCGGCAGCGCCGCCTGGTCGCGTTGCGGCCGCTGGCGGGTGTCGCCGCGGCACTGCTGCTGGCGGTCAGCCTGAGTTTGCCACGTGGTTCGAGCTTGTCTGAGCAAGAGTTCGCCCTGGGCCAGAGCCCGGGAGCGGTTTTTGCCGACTGGGTTGACGCGCTGGAGGAATCCGGCGAACAGTTCACCAAGCTGCTTGAGGAAGACTGGCTTTTTGAGGGTTTCGGGTCGGGCGGCGGGGAGAACGGCGATGTTGGCGACCCGCTCGACAGCCTGGAAGAATCACTGGAATCATTCGAGCGGATGACCGGCGCTTGAGACAGTCACGATGAACGGAAGACCGAGCGTAAATGAGGCTCGACCAGCGTTCCCACGGTTCTTCGTGTCCGTGACACTGATCGCGTGCGTCGGATACGCCGGTCCGCTGCTCGCGCAGGAGCGTGACCCCACCGTGTCACCGCAACAACCGGAGCGCCGCCACCGGGCACGCGCTGATCGCGGCCAGCCGGGGCGGCGTGGGGAGCGGCGGCCCGGGTTGCGGGTCGGTCGTCTTCTGGGGGGCCATCTGCTTCAGCGGTTGCCGGAGGACGAGGGTCCGCTCACACCCGACCAGGAAGTTGAGTTGATGGACTTCGTCCGCGCACACGTTCCCGAAGTCCATCGTTCGCTGGAGCAGCTTCGCGAGCGCGACCCGGCCGCCTTTGAGCAGCGCCTGCAAGACGCCGCACCGCGACTCCGGCAATTGCGCCGCATCTTCGAGCGCGATCCGGAGCTCGGCGCGAATCTCGTGCGGTATTCCGAGAACCTGCACCGCATTCGGCGGGCGCGGTGGGCTTGGCGGAACAGCGAAGAGCCGGAGGCCCGCCGCCGCCTGCGCGCTGCGGTTCGCCGCATGCTGGCGCAAAACCTGCGAATCGAAGTAGCGGTGCTGGAGGACCAGGCGCAGCAGTTGGAGCAGCAGCGCGACGAGCGCGTCGACGCGGCCGTTGAGCGTTGGCAGTCAGATGACATCGATGTGGCGGGCGAGTCCGAAGAGCTGCGGGAAGTGGTTCGGACCTGGCGGGCCGCGCAGACGGACGAGGAACGCCAGGCGCTGGCCGGCGAGTTGCGGCGGATTAGTTCCGAGCGGGTTGATCGCCGGATTGCCCGACTGCGCAACCGCGCGGCGCGGCTGCGCGAGAATGCCGTGGAGGAAGTGGATCGGCGGATGCAGCGCTGGACTGAGCACGCTGAGCGCGGCCCGCGGACTCGCCCCGCCTTCAAGCATGACAAGGGTCGCAAACGTGAGCAGAAAAGCGAACGTGACCGCCCACCCCGCCAGCAGCCGTGACGCCAACGGTGTCCCCTCATTGCTCTTAGAACTCTAGTTGTTCGGCAGCCTCTTCACGGTCGCGGGCGGCTTTGACGGCTTGCCAGTCCTCCTGCGACATGATCACTTCGCGGGCCTGGCTGCCCTTGTACTCGCCGACGATGCCGGCATCGTACATCTGATCGATCAGGCGCGAGGCCCGGCTGTAGCCGATCGTCAGCCGCCGCTGCAGCAGGCTGACCGAGCCGCGGCCCGTATCGATGATGATGTCCACCGCCTGGTCGAACAACTCGTCGCGCTCCCCGCTGGTCTCGCCGTCGGCCTTGGGCGTGCGGATCAGTTCGGGGTGATAGTCTGGCTGGGCTTGTGCGCGGACGTGGTCAACGACGGCGCGGAGCTCATCTTCGGCGACGAACGTGCCCTGGGCGCGGATCAGCTTGGCGCTGCCGGGCGGCAGGAAGAGCATGTCGCCCTGTCCCATCAGCGTCTCTCCGCCGTTCTGGTCGAGCACGATCCGCGAGTCGAGACGGGAAGAGACGCGGAAGGCGATGCGGCACGGCATGTTCGACTTGATCAGCCCGGTGACGACGTTGGCCTGGGGACGCTGCGTCGAGACAATCAGGTGAATCCCGATCGCACGGCTCTTCTGCGCCAAGCGGCACAGGAAGAATTCGACCTCTTTCGCCGAGGTCATCATCAGGTCGGCCAGCTCGTCGATGATGATGACGATGTGGGGCAGATGGATGGGGACTCCTTCCATTTCCTCGTCTTCTTCGTCGACCTGCATCCGCCGCCGCAGCTCGTTCTCGCTCAGTGCGTTGTAGCCACGGATGTCTTTGACGCCCGCTTCCGCGAAAAGCGCGTAGCGTTCGTCCATTTTGGTGGCGGCCCAGTCGAGGATCGCTTCGGCCTTGGCGAGCTCGGTTACGATCGGGCACATCAGGTGAGGGATGTCCTTAAACATCGCCAGCTCGACGACCTTCGGGTCTATCAGGATCATGTTGACCTGCTCGGGCCTGCGGGTCATCAAGATTGACGTGATGAGACTGGCGATACAGACGCTCTTGCCCGACCCGGTCGTGCCGGCGATCAGCAGGTGTGGCATTTTTGTCAGGTCGCTGATCAAAGCCTGCCCGGAAGCGTCCTTGCCGAGATAAAGCGGGACGCCGTAGGCTCTGGCACGGGCGGGGGTCTGCTGCATCAGCTCCCTGAGCCGCACCTTCTCCTTGTCCACGTTCGGCACTTCGATGCCGATCGTGTTCTTGCCCGGCAAGGGTGCCACGACGCGGACCGCCGGCGCCTTGAGCGCCCGGGCCATGTCGTTGGCCAGCGACGCGATCTGGCTGACCTTGATGCCCGGCGAGAGCTTCAGCTCAAAGACGGTGATCACCGGTCCGGTCTCGATGGCGACCACCCGCACTTCGAGCCGGAACTCATTGAGCGTCTGCTCGAGGATGAACGCCTTCTCGCGGCAGAGGATCTCGACGGATTCTCGGTCGATCGGCTCCGGGTCCCACAGTAGCGCCTGGCTGGGCAGCTCGTACTCGGCGCCAACTGCGGAGCGGCCCGAGATCATCGGGCGTGCGCCGGGTCGGAGGGACCCGCGGCCCAGCTCTGTAACCCGCGGGCTCGAGGAGCTCGTATCCGGCGGCGGCCCCAGCGTTTCCTTCGAATCCATCACCGCGGACGCTTGCTGCCGCTCCCGCGATTCAACCTGCTCACTGAGGTCGCTCGCGCCTGGACGGGCTTCGGCGTGTTGTTCGCCGGCGAGCTCGAGCGTCAATTGGCTCGCCGGCTTCGGCGGCGGCGTGGACTCCGCCCTTGCGTCGCGGTCTGGGAGCAAATCGGCGCCGGTAGTCGCCAAACGTCCAGAGACGTTCGATACCCCGGTGGCGATCGACGCGCGCGCGTTGGCCAGCGCGCGGCTGCCGGTGCGAATCAGCACCGGGCCGGAACGTTTGCCCATCCCGAACAGCCAGCGGAAAAAGCGGATCACGACCTCGTCGGCCGCCAGAATCAGGCCGACGATCAGGCCGCAGGCGAGCAGGATCAGCGTGCCTAGCGTTTGGAATTTACTTTGAAGGAAATGGGCCGCCGCCGTTCCGAGTACGCCGCCGGGCCCGCTGATGACGAAGTCTTCGGAGGGCGGGATGAACATTGTGGCCGCGGTGCTTACTGCCGTGCAAATCAGCCCCAGGCCGATGAAGCGGAGCCAGGCGTCGGGCAGGCGGAGGTTATACGCCCACGCGGCGATGGCTCCCGTGATCAACAACAGGACCGGGTACAGGCCGATCCCCAGGTAGTAAAACAACCGGTACGCGAACCAGGCCCCGACCACGCCGCACCAGTTGTTCGGCGGTGAGCTCTGCGGCCAGAGAGTGGCGGAGGGCCAATCGGCGACGTCGAAGGTCAGGATCGAGACCCATGTAAACAGGCACGCCAGCCAGGCGATGGTGGACAAGCTGAAGCGGAATGCCAGCCGACGCTGTTCGGAGCGCGACATACGATGCCCATCCTTGAACATAATGGCGCCCGCTAACCGGGGTGAGCCTTCCTCGCTCAGCGTCTAGTATATCGCAAACGTCACGCAAGTTCGATAATCTATGCGTCAAGACGGAGCTGTGAAACCGGCCGACGAGGCAGGCCGCCGGCCCGAAATAAACGAGGTGCACGGAAACGATGGCGCGCGCGAATACGCTGGAACAAACGATCGGTAACTTCGGCGCCCGGTTGCTGGGGTTATTCGACGGGTTCGGACGCTTCTGCATCTTCAGTGCGGCGGCGATCTCATTCACGCCGGTCGACCTGGTGACACGCCGCGGCTGGAAACACCTGATCCCGCAGAGCTTCACGATCGGCACGAAATCTGTGCCGGTGGTCATGCTCACGGGGGCGTTCGTCGGGATGGTCCTCGTCGTGCAGGCCTTCGCACAGTTTGACAACGCAAACCTCGCCGACCGCATCGGCGTGGTGGTCAACATCTCCGTGGCCGCCGAGTTGGGGCCCGTGCTGGCCGGTGTGATGCTGGCGGGGCGGGTCGGCGGGGCGCTGACCGCCGAGCTAGGGACGATGAACGTGACCGAGCAATTGCTCGCGTTGCGTTCGATGGGGTGCAATCCGATTCACCACCTCGCCACGCCGCGTTTTATGGCCTGCCTGCTGCTCTCGCCGATCCTGACACTGTACGCCGACCTGCTCGGGGCGTTCGGGGCGTGGGTGATCTACGCCTTTTACTACCAGGCCGAATCTGAGCCCTATTGGTATTACACGCGGCAGGCGGTCGAGTACTGGGACCTCGGGACCGGGCTGGTGAAAGCGTTTTTCTTCGGGGGCGCGATCGGCCTGATCAGCTGCTACAAGGGCTTTCACTGCCGCGGCGGCGCTGAAGGCGTCGGCCAGGCCTGCACCGAGGCGTTCGTGATCAGCTTCATCATGATCCTCGTGCTGGACTTTTTCCTGAATCTCGTCATCAACGGGCTTTACGAAAACCTGTATGGATACCGCGATCTGCTGTTCTAGCGAGACACCGGCGTGGACGTCAGCGACCCGATCATCGAGCTTCGCCGCCTGAGCAAGGCTTTCGGCCGGCAGCGTGTGCTCGCTGACATCGATCTGAAGATCGCGCGCGGCAAGTGCACGGTCATCATGGGGCGCTCCGGCACCGGCAAGAGCGTGCTGCTCAAACACATTGTCGGCCTGCTGCGCCCCGACAGGGGCGAGGTCTACTTCGCAGGTCGCCGCATCGACCGTCTTTCCGAGCGGGCGCTGACGCCGGTGCGGCGGGAAATCAGTTTCGTGTTTCAGCTCAATGCGCTGTTCGACTCGCTGTCGGTCGCCGAGAACGTGGCGTTCCCGATGACGGAGAACAGCCCCGGCCGGGTGGACAAGAGCCGAATTCGAAAGCTTGCGAGCCACTGCCTGGAATTGGTCGGGCTGGCAGGGTTCGAGGAGAAACGTCCCGCCGAGTTATCGGGCGGCGAGAAGAAGCGCGTGGCGTTAGCCCGCGCCATTGCGGTGGATCCGGCTCCCAAGGTGATCCTGTACGACGAACCCACTGCCGGCCTCGACCCGCAGCGGGCCGACGCGATCAACAAGCTCATCTGCCATTTGCAGCAGACGGTGGACGTGACCAGCGTCGTGGTGACGCACGACTTGAGGAGCGCAACGGAAGTGGGGAATCGCATCCTGATGCTGTGGAATGGTCGTTTCATCGCCGACGGCACGCCCGAAAGCCTGCTGCGAGCGAAGGAGGATCACGTCCGCCGTTTCGTTGAGGGGAGCGCAGAGCCGGAAGACCTCAGGATCTAGTCCGCGTGAGCACGTCCGATAGGCAGCTTATTCCGAGCGTATGAAGGTCACTTTTTAGCAGTGCATGTGAGCCGTATCTTCCCTATTTTAACACCTCAGCCGGCCCTGTTGTTAACGCTGGTAAACGCGTAAGGCCGCGAGAGTTAGCGTGCCCAATTCCGAAGATTTCTCACCCGGCCGGCAAAAGTTGCTGCCACACCCAGTCGATAAGACTAATGGCCGATCTTTCGGCCATTCAGAATCATCGCCGCTGGAGCGGCGTGTCAGGCCCGGGGCTGGGTTTGTCTGTGCGTCACGGAGGACGCTGAAGAGCGTGTTTGGCGCTCCGTGTGCCGCAGGGAGTAGTGAGGTCGATGGGAACATGATTGACGGTGTGACAAATCCCGTGGATGCCGCGACACAGCCAACGGCGCGGCGCGGAGCACGGCGGAGCGAAGAGGCCCGGCCGGCCCAGGAGCATCCCGCCCGCACGGATACGGATGCGGTAGAGCTATCCGAAGCCGCACAGGAGCAGATCGAGCGCTATGAATCGGGGCTGGTTCGCACCGAACTCGTCGAGCGAGTTCGCGCCCAAATCGCCGCCGGAGCCTACCTCACCGACGACAAGCTTGACGCCGTGGTGAACCGTTTGCACGAGGCCATGTTCACGGCTGCGTAGCGCGGACGGCTAAGGTCACCCGCGTAACCCAAGTTTCCCGGGAACTACCGCGCGGCAGGTTTGCGGCGCGGTTTTTCGTATTCGGCGCTAATGACCGAGTGCATCCCGCCTCGCGGGCGCCAGCGCGTCTCGACGCGCATCCGGCGGGGCGCGAGCAGCGCGACCAGCTCGTCGAGGATGCGGTTGGTCAGCGCTTCATAGAAGATGCCTTCCTCGCGGAACGCCTGTAAGTAGATTTTCAGACTCTTGAGCTCGACGCAGAGCTTGTCCGGCACGTAGTCAATGATGACGGTGCCGAAATCCGGCTGCCCCGTCAGCGGGCAGCGGCTGGTGAACTCCGGCGCCACGTGTCGGATGACGTAGTCGCGTTTCGGCTGCGGGTTTGGAAACACCTCTAGGCCGTACGTCTTCCGTTTCGTCATTCTCGGTCTCGTCATTCGCGCCTTTTCTCAACAGCGCCGCGCGACTGTGAAAGCGGGTGCTTCACGGTCTCGCGGCCGGGCGGGAGGGATTCGAAAGCTGAGAACGCCCACGCTGGGCGCATCAGTTCCCACCCCAGGGAAAGGGCGGGACACTCCCGTGTGGCGCACGATTATGAAAGCGCGCGGGGGCGGCAAGCAATACCAGAAACCCACGAATGTGACGGTCGGTCTCCGAGCCGCCGGAGCAACGCCGGAATGATCGGCGTGGCCTTGCGAATAAATACATAGGGCATTGCGGGAGCCCGCTGGCGCCGGTGGCATTCCGGAAGCGGCTGGTTTTTCTAATTCCGTTACCGCTTAAATGCATTACACTTAAAGTATGGAAACCACCGGCGGCGGTATCCTGGGACGGCTAGGCGAGAAGGTCCTGGGCTGGGTTGCGCTCGCGCTGCTGATCCTGATCGGCATCGCCATCTGGCGCATGGACCCGGTCCTCAGGACAGCGATTTGGCAGGGCATCTGGCGGACGATCTTCTGGATCGCCATCGCCGCGACGCTACCCTGGAGCGCCCGCTTCTTCATCCGCCGGATTCTGGAAGTCGGCTCGAACTGGGCAGGTGTGGGGCTGCTGGCCGCGCTGACCGTCGTGGATCTCGGTGCCGGTTTGCTGCTGCTGAGCGGCTGTGATGTGACGGTTGAGGCGAAACGCGTCGCGGTCGCAAGCGAACCAGAGAGCGGTGCGCAACAGGAGGAGTTATCGCTGCCGACCGTTTCGCCCAGCGCGGATATGGCCGGTATCGTTCGCGAGAAGCTTGCCGACGTCGCGGAGGGGGCCGGCGATGTCGCCAAGAAGGCCGCCGAGCGGTTGCGCGGGGGCGAAGATGAAGAGGCGAGCGAAGCCGAAACGGACGCCACCGCCGTGGAAGCTGACGCGACGGTGGGTGAACCGGACCGCGGCCACAGCGGGTGGGTCTGGTTTGCGGGTCTGGCCGCACTGGCGCTCGCGGGAACGTATAATTACCTGGTAACGGAGTATCTCTGCGAGGTGGCCGGGGGCTGAGGGGCGAAACCGTCGAGGGACCTGGGAAGCACGGGCAACGACAATGACCAGCAGTTATCAACCAGGCTTGCGGGTGAGCGAATATGTGCTTGAGGAGCGCATTGGTGCCGGAACGTTCGGGGAGGTGTGGCAGGCCCGGCACCACATTTGGGGGGACGAACACGTTGCAATCAAGTTGCCAACCGAGCCGGAGTACGTGCGCTACCTGCAGCGTGAAGGGGTCGTCGTCCACGGGCTACGGCACCCCAATGTCGTGCGCGTGATGGGGCTCGACCCCTACGGTGACATTCCGTACCTGGTGATGGAATTGGTTAAGGGGCCCTCGTTACGGCAGGTGCTCAACGAGCACCCGAAAGGTGTTCCCGTCGACACCGCGCTGACGGTCTTGCGCGGCATTCTGAACGCGATGGTCACCGCCCACGCCAACCACGTGCTACATCGCGACCTCAAACCCGGCAACGTCATGCTGCACCTCAACGGAAAGCCTCTCTCGGAACTGACGGAGGTCGACGTCAAGGTCAGCGACTTCGGGCTGGGCGTCGGCAATCCGGACACGCTGCGAGAGATCGTGCAGTCCGCGTCCATCGATCGAGAGAACAAGCTGGTCGGCACGATGGCGTACATGGCGCCCGAGCTGCGCGACGGACGCCGCAAGGCCGACGTACGCAGCGATCTCTATTCGATCGGCGTCATTTTGTTTGAACTGCTGACGGGCGAACGCCCTGCCGGGTTCGAACTGCCGAGCACGCTGCGGGCCGAGGTGCCTGCGGCCCTGGATGAGGTCTTCCGCGGTTTGTACGCGCGGTATGAGCGGCGCTACGTGAGTGCCAAGGCGGCGCTGGAGAACCTGGACGCGCGGTTGCGTCCGCTGCCGTCGAGGGTACCGCCTCCGCCGCCGCCGGCTCCTGCGATCGGGACCGGCCGCCGCTCGTGCACGGGGTGCGGGCACGTGGTGGAGGGGTACGATCAGTTTTGCACGCAGTGTGGGCAGCAGTTGGTGGCGCGGGTGCGGCGCTGTTCGTCCTGCGGGGGGTATCCGGGGCCGGAAGACGTATTCTGTATTTTCTGCGGTTGCGCGCTGTCGCGGGCGGCGGAGTAGGCGGCCATGTTTGTTGCCGATGCGGGCATCGCGATCTGGATCGCGGGGCTTCTTGTGGTCGGGGTGCTCGGTTTTTTCGTGATGGCCGTCGCGCTCGCGTTTCGGTTCATCGGTTGGCTGTTGCGGGCGCTGACGGGCGGGCTCGGCGCCAACCAGCCGGACAGCCGGCCGCCGACGAACTGCCCACGACGGTTGGTTTGTCCGCATCCGGGCTGCGGTCACGCCAACGGTCCAACCGCCCTTTACTGCGGCCGCTGTGGACGGCCGCTGCGTCGGACGTACGATGTAGACGCCTATGGATGAACGCAGCCGCCATCGTCAATTCGAGGATCGGTTTCTCAACCAGTTGCGAGCCCGCGCCCGAGCCCTCGTGCCGGGGAAGCTGCCGGCGGACGAGGTCCTTGTCCAGCCCACGCCGGAGGGCATCGACGGGGTTCGGGCCGAACTGAGCCGTCTGGAGATCTACGAGCGTGACGCCGTCGAGAAGCTGGCAGGTACGCGCAGCGTACAGATGCTCTTCCAGAAACGGCTTTTGGGGGGGCTGTTTCGCCGGGCGGTATCCCGGGTGCGGGTGCGCGTGGTGGCACCGGTGGAGCCGTTGCTCAAGAACGAGTCGCCGGGGCCGGTCGGCCGCGAGCAGGTGCTCGACGCCCTGGCCAGCTACGAGCTGCTGCCGAGCAAGGACAAACCGAGCGGCGTGATTCTCGCCAGCGCGACCGGGTTTACCGCGGAAGCCAAGAGCCTGGCCGAAGGGAGCGGCAAGCCCACTTTGATTCTGATGGGCGGGCGTGCAGACGGCGGGTGGGATGTGGCGATGCCGCCGGCGGTGCGAAAAACGCCCTGGGCGAGGCTGTTCGAGCTTGAATCGCAGGACGAGCGCCTGCGGCGTTTGCTCTACCATCTCGATCAGAATGCCAGCCTGGTCGATTCGCGCGGCATGCCGATGTCTGCCTTGGCGGAGAAGCTGGGGCTTAGTCCTGCCGAGACCGAGATGTTGGTTCGCCAGGCGTGTCGCAGTGAATCGCGCCTGATGACGGTCGTACACGATGGGCAGACGCACATTTGTCGAACCCCGTTGGCAGAAGAAGGCAACACGATGAGCATCTGGAGCCGAATCCGAAGACTGTTGCGGCTCGAGCCGACGACGGCGGAGCGCGTCCGCGAGCTGACCGCGCAGCGCGTGCAGATCGAGCAACAACGCTTCGAGCTGGATCAGAAAGTGAGCGCGCGGGAGGCAGACGAGCGGCAGTTGATCCAGCAGGGGGCCGCCGCCGCCAGCGACGCCGAGCGGAAGCAGCTCGCCGGCAAGCTGATGCGTGTGCGGCGAGAGCTTCGGCGGCATCGCGCCCAGGCCCAGTTGCATACGCAGCAGATCGACATCATCGGCACACACATCCATCACCTGACGCTCGCCGAGCAGGGCAAGCGGCTCGAGCTGCCGAAGGCGGAGGACCTGACGCGCGAAGCGGCGGCGGCCGAGCAGGTGGTGTCGGAAGTGTCGGCCGACGCCGACTTGGCGGCAAGCATCGAGGTGACCGGCGAAACGCCGATGGTGTTGGAGGAGGAAGCGGCGATTTTCGAGGAGTTCAAGCAGGTGGCGGCGAGCCAAGCGGCTGCACCTGAGGTACCCGCGCGTGAAACGCCGGCCGTCGAGCCGGCGCCCCGGGCGTCGCGCGAGGCCCCGACGAAGGCCGCCGAGGCCCCCACGAAAGCTGGGCAGGCCCCGCCCCCGCCGCCAGCGAAAGCGAAGGACGAGTCGGCGCGGCCGGAACTGGGGTGACAACGTAACAACGTGACAACGT
>JBHHZX010000009.1:0-22610 GCA_046758265.1 Phycisphaerae bacterium | reverse complement strand
CTGCGGCCCGTCCAGCGACGTAGAGCGAAAGGTGGGTGAAGCACGGCGAGCATCTTCAAACGTGGTCCGAACAAGAGACGCAAGGATCAGCCGTACTACGTCGCGTACACCGACGAGCATGGCAGGCGCCGCACGGTGAAGGGCTGCACCGACCGGGCGGCCACGGAAGAGATTGCCCACAAGCTTGAAGCCGACGTAGCCCTGCGTAAACGGGGAGTCATCGATGCGGTGACTGCCAGCGTCGCAGAACACGCGAGCACGCCGCTCTGCGAGCACATCGGCGCATACCGCGGGCACTTACAGGCAAAAGGCGTATCGGAGCAGCACTTGGCGGAAACCATGCGACGGCTCGGTGTGACTGTCGATGCATGCGAGTTTAAACATCTTGGGGACACCCGGGCCGAACCCGTGCAGAATTGGTGTGACCTGCGAGCGGCTGAAAACATGTCTACGAGGACGCGGAACACGTACACGGGGAGCCTGCGGGCCTTTGTCCGGTGGTGCGTCCGCGACAGACGCCTTGCCTCCGATCCGCTTGAAACGTTGAGCAAGGCCGATGAAGCGACAGACGTTCGACGGGAGCGACGGGCACTCACTGAAGATGAACTGGCGCGGCTGTTGCACGTCGCGGAACTGCGGCCCCTTGGCGAATACGGGCGTGAGACGGAGCAAAAACTCGCTTCAGAAGGAAAGGGTAAGCGGGCTACCTGGACCAAGAGACCACTGACGTTTGAAACAATCGATGCTGCGGCGGATCGTGCAGCCGAGCGGTTGCGAGAGAATCCCGAGTTCGTGGATCGGAAACGGCGACTCGGACGTGAGCGCGTTCTGACCTACAAGACGCTGATCTTGACTGGGCTTCGCAGGGGCGAGTTGGCCACCCTACGATGGGGTGATCTTGAACTCGACGGGACGCAGCCGTACCTGATCGTCCGAGCCAAGAACGCCAAGAATCGCAAGCAAGAGACGGTCGCGATTCGGCCTGATCTGGCCAATGCTCTCCAGGCGTGGCGTAGCGAGTGCGGCAATCCCGCCAATTCAGAAAACGTCTTCAACGTGCCTACTTCCCTTGTGCGGATTCTGGACAACGATCTGGCGGTAGCTGGCATCCCGAAGACCGATGCCGATGGTCGCACCATCGACGTGCACGCGCTGCGACACACCACGGCAACGTATCTCGCTCGGGCCGGCGTGGCACCGCGAACCGCTCAGAGCATTATGCGGCACTCGGACATCCGGCTGACGCTTGGAACATACACTGATCCGACGCTGCTGAATTCTGCCGAGGCCTTGGAGGCTTTGCCCAATCTCGACGCCGGTTCGGGCGGCGAGGGGATGCGTGCGACGGGTACGTGTGATCCAGGACCGTTGCCGTCTGCAGCGCATTTGCAGCGCGCAGGACGCCCAAACATGCCCAATCATGCAGCTCGGTGCACTGGAGAAGGCGTGGAAGGAGAAAGGGGGGTCAGCTCGCAAGTGTCTGAGAATGCAGCGTCTAGCAACGCTGTTCACGCCAATTCAGGAAAGCGGGCGAAGGGGCTCGAACCCTCAACATTCAGCTTGGAAGGCTGATGCTCTGCCAGTTGAGCTACGCCCGCAACATCGTCGCGAATTGTAGCAGCGCTTCGCGCAGTATCGCAACCATCCGCATTTACGATCGGTCGCGGCGCGACAGTGTCGGTCATTCGCTGGGCGTTTTCGTCGCGCCGGACCGCACCATTTCGCGTCGTTCCGCGCCCCAACTGCTGGGGATATGGCTGGGGGTTCTGCTGGGAGCCAATCGGGCCTGAGTTTTCGGTGTGGGCATCGCACGTTCCCGTCGCCGCCTGCCGTTGGACTGGCCTAATCGTGGGCAATTGGTCGATCGCCTTGCCCGTGTCGGTCAGCCCCAGAACCGTGTAGTGCTTTAACGTGGTGCGATAGTCAGCGTGTCGCATGATGCGTTGGGCTACCTGCGGGGGCACACCGGCGCGGGCCAAGTTGGTGCCCAGCCACGTCCTCACGCAGTGCAGGTCGATCACTCGGCACCGGCGTCGGCCAGCCACACGGCGTGTCTTCCCGTACCGCACCCCACGTCGGCAACGCGCAGCCCCCCGGGATCCTTGATCCAGTCCCGGACGACCGGCCCCTCCAGGATCACCAGCGGGTTCAGTTCGTCATCGTAGATTTCGGCCCAGCGATCGTAGCCGCGTTGAGCATCCAAGCGTACAGGATCGGCCACGGTTCATCCTCGTTGCTCGCGACGCGAGCGTAGCATCACCACACTGGCGCGGCAACGCAATCCGGCCACGTGCCAATCTTGTGTCAGCAGTGCTTGACGTCGAGGACACCGGAGTGGAACGCACTGCTCACAGAGAGGATTTTGCATGAAGCACCCTCATGACGCCATCCTCCGGCAGCGGAGGCGGGCGTGGTAGATCGCGATCTTGGCGGTTACCCAGCGCGACACGCGGTCCAAGCGGCGCACCCATGACGGTAACGTCGTCAGTCCGCCGCCGAAGCCGGTCAACGCGGAGAAGATGCGTTCAACCTGGTCGCGCATGTCCAGCAGCACGCGGTATCCCTTCCCCAGGTGCTGGTGCAAGTCGATGGCGAAGCGCCGGTGCGGCCCCATGCGGCGCAAGGGACCGGGATTAACCGCGATGCGTTTCAGCGGCGTCAGCAGTTGTTGATCACGCGTGCCCAACGCTTTGTACAGATGCTGCGTGTCGTAGTTCGCATCGGCCAGGATCAACTTTGCTTCTGGCACAGGGGCCAGCCGCTCCCGGGCCACTTTAGCTTCGCCTTCATTCATCGGACGTACCGAAAACGCTGGGATCCGACCATCGGCCGTGGCGCAGGCGTGCAGTTTGTACCCCTTGGCAAAGCGTTTCGTTGCCCAACCCACGCGGGCATCCGGATCACGCGATTGGAAGCTGATCGGCAGCGGCTTGCCATCCAGGAAAGCCAGCTCCACCGGCGTGTCCGTTCGTGTCAGATACGCGTTGACGCCGTGCAGCATTTCCGACACGCGTGGCGTCTTGACCCGGCGGGAGAACTGCGAAACCGACGGCAGTTGCCGAGGACGAAACATCCGGTTGTAATGCGCTCGGTTGCAGGCCCAGCACAGCGGACGGTCGTGCCAAACGCTCCAGAGGTACATACGGGTGACCAACGCGTCACTGTATCTCGGGCGGCGGCCTCGCCGGGGAACGCGTTGATCGGCCGAACGCACGGCCGCCGTCAGTGCACGCCAGATTACCATGTCCATACTTGCTCCTTTTCTTGGTTGTCTACTGCTTGGTGCAAGTATGGACTATTTATACACTTGGCGCAACGTGCGCGCTCCCGGGCGCGAAATCCTCTCACAGAGCAGTGGCACCCGGCGGGTGCCCCGTCCTTCCCGGGCGGGGAACGGAATAGGATGCCGGCGCGTTCCGTGGTTGAGTCAGTCCCCCAGCCACGAAGGGTGTGGCACCTCTGGCTGTTGAAGATCCACCCGCGATCACGATTGCTCGACGCGCCTTGGCGAAGCTTCCAGGCGTCGCCACAGCCATACATGTTCGTGATCTTCGCCATAGAAGACGCTCAGCGTACGATCCTGCGAGACTACGAAGGCTAGGGTACCAGGTAGGGCTGCACAGAGACGGAACGCGGATCGATGCCTGGTGCCGACCTCATTGAGCTCAACGAGGCCCTTCGCTCTTTCAGTATGATCGGCGCACGCGCAGTTCCATAACTCGAACTTCCCAGCCGACTTCTCTTCACGGATTTCGACAGGCCTCGCATAAAAGCCGGCATAACACCGCGAGTCGCGAACAACAGCGTCGTCCACTCGGATTTCGCCGCCGAATCCCATGAGCTCCAGCCGCCTATTGAGTACGACGCAGCCATCCACGCTTGCCAGGTCCGCGATAGCCTGCGCTGCCGATCGCAACCTGTGCTCGGCGACCTTACACCTCCCATGTTGTAGGTCCGATCTCACGTCCTGTGCCGTTCGCTCGCTGCTTGGCAAATGAGGCCCAGAAGTACTTGAGCTGGTCCAGCAACGAAGTATCCACGGTGGGATACTTCAGTTCGATGTACGCGCCCGGATTCTCAGGAACAATGACGAACGCCCCACCATGACCGCCCATGACCACGGACTCGACAATGAACGCCCAAACGTTCGAGATACATTGCGGGAGGAACACGTTTGCAGCCGGCTCATCGGCGGCCGCCTTCAGGATGGGCACCAGAGCCCCGATCATCCAGCCCCGCACAACGCTCAGCCAGTGAAAATGCCGGATTTGATTGATGTTTCCCGCCTTCCACTGCCAGGTCCAGTCCAAGCTCGCCCTAAGATGCCCAGGCCCCATGACACGGACCAGCAGACCTGGCTTGGTTCCTCCAAAGGCGCTATCGAACAGAATGTCGGGCGTCCGCGCCCGGTCCTCCACAACTGAAACAATGCCCTTGCTTTCCAAGCCCGCATCTCGGTCCATAATCCATAACGCATGATTTAGATTCGGGATCGACGGAGCCAACCGTCGAAGTGTCGCGGCGTCCACAGGGACGGGCGCGCCGAACGTCACTTGGAGCGGGCCTTGCGGTGACCCCGCGAACAGCCGTAATCGAGGGCTACGGCCTTCTTCTTGTTCCAGACTCGTATAGAACGCAAGATCTATTAAACGTTCAACGCCCCGCCGAGAAAGCGGGCGATAACTAGTGCCCGGGAAGGACTGATGCCACCAGTCACAATAATCGTTGATGACCTTGGCGAGAGCGGTGAATGCGCAGGGAGCTGGAAACTCGCCCATGGACCAAGACCCATCTGGGTTCACCGGCATCGCATTCTCTCACTGATGGTCCGCTGAGATTTCTCCGGACCCATCCACCGCGTCTTGGCGCGCGTCCGTAGCTTGTTAAAGCGGTCCGTCTGGAACCACCTTATGCTATCCGGGTCGGTCAGCCCATATGGCTAACAATCGCATTCCCGAGCTCCGAGCACTTCAACAGCGTCGCGCCTTCCATCAACCGATGGAAGTCATAGGTCACCGTCTTGGCGGCGATCAGGCGGAAGCGACCTCCAGTTGCAAGCGCTTCACGTCGGCATCGGGAAAGTGTTTCTTCACGTTCAGAATCTCGACCGCGACAACCCTGTCTTGCGCATCGAAGTCGAGAACCACCCCGGGGCGAACCTCTTCGGACTCGACGATCTTCGCCTCAGTGAGCCGCAGGTACAGGGCGTCCACGTCGGGGTCGTAGTAGAGCTTCATAGCCGGCCTTTCATCGCGCGGTCGAAATACATCGTCACGATCTTCCAGGGCCGCGCCTTATGATTGTACACGACCCGCAGCACGCGATCGGCGAACTCCGGCACTTTTCCAAGGGCATGAAGCAGTTCGGGATCGGCGTCGTCGGGAACGAGTTGGTCAGGCTCCTCGATCACCCGCTTCACCCAGAGTAGGGGAATCGCGCGTTCTCGCGCCGCGAGGGCCGCGTGTTCGGAGAGTTGGTACGGGAATTCGTCCGGCAAGATCACATCCTCGCGGCGCTCCATCGGCGGGTTATCAGAATTGCCAGAACCATAGAACTAGACGTGGCCCAGCGGCCCAAGCCCATTCTGCTATGCCCGGCCCATGTGCTTGATGATCGCCTGGGCGAATTCGGAGCACTTCAGCAGCGTCGCGCCTTCCATCAGGCGTTCGAAGTCGTAGGTTACCGTCTTGGCGGCAATCGCGCCTTGCATGCCCTTGATGATCAGGTCGGCCGCCTCGGTCCACCCCAGGTAGCGCAGCATCATCTCGCCGGAGAGGACCAGCGAGCCGGGGTTAACCTTGTCCAGGTTGGCGTACTTGGGGGCGGTGCCGTGCGTGGCCTCGAAGATCGCGTGGCCGGTGTCGTAGTTGATGTTGGCGCCGGGAGCGATGCCGATGCCGCCGACCTGCGCCGCCAGGGCGTCGGAGATATAGTCGCCGTTGAGGTTCATCGTGGCGATTACGTCGAACTCGTCCGCGCGCGTTAGGACCTGCTGCAACGTGATGTCGGCGATGGTGTCCTTGACCATCAGCATTTTCTTCCACTGGCCGTCGCCGTGCGTGCTCCAGATCGACGCCAGCGTCCGCCTCACCTCGTTGACGACTTCGGCCTTCTTGGCGTCGTTGAGCATGTCGTAGCCGGGCTCAATCAGCCTGGCGTTTTCTTCGTCGCTGATGTGCGGGTTGGCCGCTTTGTTGCCGAGGATCCAGGACTCGCGTTGCGTCACGCACTTGTCACGGTAGGTCGTTTTGGCCAGCTCGTAGCCCCAATCGCGGAAGGCCCCCTCGGTGAACTTCATGATGTTGCCCTTATGAACCATTGTCACGCTCTTGCGACCGTTCTTCAGGGCATACTTGATCGCCGCCGCCACCAACCGCCGCGTACCCTCTTTCGAGACCGGCTTGATCCCGATGCCGCTCGTTGCGGGAAAGCGGAGTTTCTTGACGCCCATCTCGTCCTGCAAGAATGCCACGACCTTCTTCACCTCTGGGGTACCCGCGGCCCATTCCACGCCGGCGTAAATGTCCTCGGAATTCTCGCGGAAGATCACCATGTCAACCTTTTCCGGGTGGCGAACCGGGCTGGGCACGCCCGGGAGGTAACGCACCGGTCGCAGGCAGACGTACAGGTCAAGCAGTTGCCGCAGCGCGACGTTGAGCGAGCGAATCCCGCCGCCGACCGGTGTTGTCAGCGGGCCTTTGATGCCGACGAGGAACTCGCGAAAGGCCTGGAGCGTCTCGTCGGGCAGCCACTCGCCGAACTTCCTGTACGCGGTCTCGCCCGCGAAGACCTCCATCCATGCGATCCTCCGCTTGCCGCCGTAAGCCTTTTCGACGGCGGCGTTAAAAACGGCCTCGGAAGCGCGCCAGATGTCGGGTCCGGTGCCGTCGCCGCGAATGAACGGAAGGATCGGGTTATCGGGCACGCGCAAGGCGCCGTCGCGTAGCGTAAGTGTTTCACCGGCGGGAACCTGCGTGGTCCTGTAAGGCATTCTCAAACTCCTGGATTGCGGCCCCGCGAAAGGAGCACCGGCCGTGCGTGACCTCCATCCTGCCGGACCCGGTGTGCCGCTCGGCGCGGGCCGCCGGATCGGTTACCAACCTATCAGCCTACCGGCTAAGAGCGTTTTCCGCCAGCCCGCGCCGGCCCCTGCGCGTGAGCGGGGCGGCGGTGAGCGGCACAGGCGCGTTTGTTTTTGACTTACCCGTTCAATCCGACTATCTTCTGTGGCGGGCTGGCTGTTGCGCGCAAGCTTTGTCGTTCGCGACGGCCAGGGAAGGAGGCCTCGGAGAAGCGAGGCGCGGCGGGTCGCGACCACACTTGCAGGTGATGCGCGCCCGCGAGAAAGTAGTAGCAAACCATGTCGCAAATAATGTCACAAGTTCCGCGGCACCTGCTGCTCCAGCAGCAACGCCTGACTCCGCAACTGATTCAGGCGATGGATATCCTGCAACTCAACGCGATGGCGTTGGAGGCGCGCATCGCGCAGGAAGTGGACGGCAACCCGGCGCTCGAGATCGTCCCCGGCGATGAGGAAGTTGGCTCTGAGAGTCTGCCGGCCGACACGTCCGACGAGGAACGGTCCGACGGCGAGCAGGCCCTGGTCGTCCAGGAAGGCGACGCGCAGGATTTCGAACGGCTTGACAATCTCGTCCGCGAATACGACTGGATGGATGACGAGGGGGGGTACCGGGGCACCAAGTCGCGGGCACGGATGTTCGAGGAAGCTGACATCAAAATGGAGGCGATGGCCAACGCCCCCGCCCGCTCGATCAGCCTCCGGGAATACCTGCTGGACCAGTGGAACCTGACCGAGGTGGACCAGGAAACGCGGCGGCTGGGTATCGCGATCATCGACTGCATTGACGAGATCGGACGCCTTTCGACGCCGCTCGAACAGATCGCGGAACAATCGGACCCGCCAACGCGACTGGCGCGGTTGAAGGACGCTCTGGCCCGTGTGCAGCAGCTCGACCCGCCCGGCATTGCGGCCCGCAGTTTGCAGGAATGTCTGCTGTTGCAGCTCGAAACGCTGCCCGGGGACACGGAGCTCGCGCGTCAAATCATTGAGGGTCACTTCGAGGCCCTGCAAAAGAACCGCCTGCCACAGATCGCCAAGGCATTGGGCATCGGTCTGGACGACGTCAAAGAGGCGTTGCAGATCATCGGGCGCCTGTCGCTGCATCCCGGAGTGGACGTCGTGGACCGGGCGGCACCGGCGGTGGTGCCCGACGTGATCGTGGAATACAACGAGGACGAGGACCTTTATGAGACGCGGCTGGCCCGCGGCAATCAACGCGAGCTGCGCATTTCGCCGGAATTCCGCCGTGTGCTGGAACAGTCGCGCGACGACAAGAAGGCGCGTGAGTTCATCAAACAGAAGCTCGAAGCCGCCAGCGCGATCATCGACGCGATCAAGTATCGCAAGGAACGGCTACTGGAAGTTGCCAAGGCGGTGGTCGAGGCCCAGCGTGACTTTCTCGATCGCGGAGAGCAGCATCTGAAGGTGCTGCGAATGAGCGAACTGGCGGGCCGTTTCGGTTGCGACCCGTCGACGATCAGCCGCACCGTGGACGGCAAGTGGATGCAGACGCCGCGCGGCATTTACCCGCTGCGACATTTCTTCACGGGCGGGACGGAGTCGGGCAACGGCGAAGCGCTGGGCTGGGATAGCATCAAGGCCAAGGTGCAGGAAATCGTCGACAGCGAAGACAAGTCCCACCCACTGAGCGACGACGAGATCGTTCAGAAGCTGAAGGGCGAGGGCATCGAGATCAAACGCCGCACCGTTGCGAAGTATCGCAGTCAGCTCGGGATTCCCACCGCGCGCCAGCGGCGCCAGTACTGAATCGCTGTTTGCGTTTCGGGCCCCGTTTCGTGCACCCTGATCTTGAGTAACGGTTTGGAAGCGCGGCGTCAGGCGGTCGCAGAAGCGGGGCATCCTGTTTCGCTTAGCCACCGGGGGGTTGCATTGCGGGGGGGACGGCTGAGCTCGCCGGCCGGGCTTAGCGCTTCTGCCGATAGAGCGTGGAGTCGACGACGCCCATCATCGCGTCGGTATCCAGGCTGCCGCCGAGGAATTCATTGATCCTCGCGACCTGCGGAACCGGGTCCTTGAGCACTTCATTGTAGTTTACGTATAAGACTTCGAAGCTGGGTTGCTCCGCGAGCCACTTGTTGCTCTTGTCGATCTCGGCCCGGAAAACCTCCAGCAGCTTCGCGTCGGACAGCCCGCCGCCCTCTTTGTTCTGGCGTTCGAGCATGACGTTCTGCGAGGCGACGACCTCCTCGAGGTTTCGCCGCATGAAGATGACCCGATAGGTGTAGCCTTTGGGGAGGTCGTACAGCAGCCGGTATACCATTTTGACGACCCTGCCGCGGGCCTGCTCGAGCCAGGAGGCGTCCTTCTTGGTTTGCTTGACCGGCTCGAACTCGTAGTAGCCTTTCGGATTGTCCTCATCCGGCGCCCGAATTTTGTCAGTGAGGGCCGGTATCCCGCCCTGGTCGAGCATCTGGATCATCATGGAGGTTCCCGAGCGCGGCAGGCCGGAAACGATGGTCACGATGTCGTCCTTGCTTACACTCATGGGTTGTCTCGTTCTCCGCGTTCGCTGGGGTCGCCGGCCGTTGGGCCCGGGCGCCGGGCATTGTACGCGATTCCGACGTGCCGTCGCGCCCCCAGATGAATTCGGCGGGTCCGGTCGTCGCGCGCTAGCGGTGCGCCGGCAAGTAGTACTCCTTCACGTACTCCCCGAGCATGCGGTGGCTGGTGAAGCGGCGACCGGCGCTCGTGAGCGCATTGCTCATCATGCGGACCCAGCGTTTCGGCACGCCGTCGCGGCCACGCCGATAGAACAGCGGCACAATTTCGTTTTCGAGCAGCTCGTAGATCGCCTCGGCCTCGCAACGATCCTGTTGAGCCTGGGTTTTCAACTGCCGTCCGTCACCGATGGCCCACCCGTTGCGGCCATTATACGCCTCGGGCCACCACCCATCCAGAATCGAGCAATTGAGACCGCCGTGGAGCGAGACCTTCATTCCACTGGTCCCGGACGCTTCCATGGGGCGGATGGGAGTGTTCAGCCACACGTCGCAGCCGGAGATCAGCAGCCGGCTGATGTGCATGTCGTAGTCTTCCAGGATGACTACCTTTCCGGCGAAGTCCTTGGCGTGCGCGCGGCGGTAGACTTCCTGGACCAGCTTCTGCCCGCGGTCGTCGCGCGGGTGGGCTTTGCCGGCGAAGACGAGCTGCACCGGTCGCTCCTCGTCGTTGAGAATGGCCGCCAGACGCTTGCTGTCGCGGAATATCAGCGGGGCGCGTTTGTACGGCGTGAAGCGCCGGGCAAAACCGATCGTGAGCGCGTCCTCGTTGAACGTGTCGTGGGCGGCGACGAGGTCCTCGATTGAACCGAGCTGCCGCTGTATCCGCTGGACGATCCGCTCGCGGATGAAATTGACCAGCCGCGCGCGGAGCGTATTGCGCAGCGCCCAGAACTCGGCCGGTGGAATCTGGTCGGCCCGGGCGGTCCAGTTGTCGTTCGGGCCGGCGCCGACCCAGCGCGGCTTGAGGCGGCGCCGGTAGAGTGGCTCGATCTCCGGGGCGAGCCAGGTCTGCGTGTGAATGCCGTTGGTGATGTAGCCGATCGGGACTTTCGCGGGCGATTTCGCGCCGTAAATGCTGCGCCACATCTTGCGCGAAACTTCCCCGTGCAGCTTGGAGACCCCATTGACACGCGCGCTAAGGCGCATGGCGAGGACGGTCATGCAGAACGGCGCCTTGCGATCGGCGGGATTTTCCCGGCCGAGGCCGAGGAATTCGTCCCAACTGACGTCGATCGCCTCCCCGATGGGGGCCAGGTATTTCAGGACCATTTTCCACGGGTAGCGATCATGGCCGGCCGGAACCGGCGTGTGCGTTGTGAAGACGGTAGAAGCGCGCACAATTCCCACCGCCTTCTCGAATGACTTGCCCTGCGTCCGCAGCTTGCGCAGGCGATCGAGCCCGCAGAAGGCGGCGTGCCCCTCGTTAAGGTGGTAAACCGTGGGGCGAACGCCAAGCGCTTCCAGGGCGCGAAACCCAGCCACCCCCAGCAGGACCTGCTGCTGTAGCCGATACTCCCCGTCGCCGCCATACAGGTAGTGCGTGAGCGCGCGGTCCTTGGGCCTGTTTCGGGAGATGTCGGCATCGAGCAGGTACAACGCCGCGCGCCCGACCTGTAGCTTCCAAATTTTCACGTACACCGTCCGACGGGCAAGCGGGACGGCGATGGTTTGCCCGGTGTCTTCCAGCGGCCATTCGCGAAAGTCGTAGCGGGGATACACGACGCGCGTCGACCCGTCGCGCCGCAACTCCTGTTGGTAGTACCCGTGACGATACAGTCGGCCGACGCCGACCAGCGGGACACCCAGATCCGAGGCGGATTTGAGGTGGTCGCCGGCGAGCACACCGAGGCCGCCGGCGTACTGCGGCAAGCTCTCGTGTAACGCGAATTCCGAGGAGAAATAGGCGACGAGAAGCCGCTTGTCGCGGTTCTTCGCCGTGCGGGCGAACCAAGTTTTCGTCCTCAGATGTTCCTTGAGTTGCCTTTCGCATTTTTCAAGCTGGGATACCAAGGCCGTGTCCTTCGCGAGCGCGTCACGCCGCTCCGGCGGCAGGTTCTCCAGCGTCTTGATCGGGTTGTGGTTGCTCGCCCGCCACAATGTCGGATCGAGGGCGGCGAAGAGCCGTTGCGCGTCGTGGTTCCAGGTCCATTGCAGATTGAATGCCAGGTCGGCGACGCGTTCGAACACGTCGGCGGCCTGTGGGTAGGGCGTGGCGGTTTTCTTTCGCTTTGGCTGGGCCATTCACGGTCTCCCCTGACCAGGTAAGGGACAGGATTGTAGCGGGTCGACCAGCGCCGGTCACGCTCGCTTGAGCTGCGGCTTTGCCTGCGTTCTCAGAGGCGCTGATTCCCCGGGATGAACCCGCTCGCACGTTCGTACGCCTCGGCGAGGCTGCGCAGGCAGCCGGCCAGGTCGCGCGACAGGGCCGCGGCACGCGCCCGCCATTCCCAATTGCCGCGGAGCGTGGAAGGAAAGTTCATGCGGGCCCGCGCGTCGAGCCCAAGGGCATCCTGCATCGGGATGATCGCCGTATTCGCTACCGACACGTACAGCAGCCGGATGAAATCCTCGTGAATCTTCCGGCCGTCGCTGCCCGCGTAGTGGAGGGCACGCTGGCGGACCGTCAGCCGGTCGGGACCCTTGCGGCCGCGCTTCGGTAGTGACTGGAACCAGCCGACGGTCGTGTTGTTGTCGTGCGTGCCGGTGTAGGCCACGCAGTTACGCAGATAGCGGTGGGGCTGATCGTAAAGCGCCTTTCTTGTCCCATCGAACGCGAACTGAAGTACGCGCATGCCGGGAAACCCCCAGCGGTCGCGTAGCGCCGCTGCCTCGGGTATGAGCAGGCCCAAATCCTCTGCGATGATGGGGAGCGAGCCGAGCGCGCGCTTCACGGCGTGAAAGACTTCGTCGCCGGGGCTTTTCGTCCAGGTGCCGCGCAGCGCCGTCTTCGCGCCCGCGGGGATGTTCCACAGCCGATTGAAGCCCAGGAAGTGGTCGATGCGGATGGCGTCGAAGCGGTTGAGCATGTTGCCGAAGCGTTCGACCCACCAGGCGTAGCCCGTCTTCGCGTGCCGCTCCCAGCGGTATAGCGGGTGACCCCAGAGTTGACCGGTCCTGCTGAAGTAGTCGGGCGGTACGCCGGAGACGACGGTCGGTTGGCCTTGCTTGTCGAGCTTGTACAGGGACTGATTGGCCCAGACGTCGCAACTATCGTGGCTGACGAAGATGGGCAGATCGCCGATAAGGCTCACGCCGCGCTGGTTACAGTAGCGTTTCAGCGCGAACCACTGGTGGTCGAAGAGGTATTGCAGGAGTTGCTCGTACTCGATTTCTTCGCGCAGCTCACGACGAGCGCTGCGGATGGCCGCAACCCGACGGAACGCCACGGCGCGATCCCAGCGTGTCCAAGCGACGTCTTTGTAGGCGCGCTTCAGCGCGCAGAAGAGCGTGTAGTCATCCAGCCAGCCGCGGTTTTCCGCGCAGAAGCGCTCGAAGCCGGTCCGTTGGCGGCCTCGGCGCTGAAAGTTCGCGAACGCCCGGCGCAGCCGCTGCTCGCGGTAGGGGAGTACGGATGCATAGTGCACCTTGTCCTCGCGTGGCGTGCGCAGCGGTTCGACGTCCCCCGGCGCGAGCAGCCCGTCTTTGACCAGCAGGTCAAGATTGATCAGGTGTCGACCGCCGGCAAACGCAGATACTGAGCTATAGGGCGAATTGCCGGGGCCGATCGGGCCGATCGGCAGCATCTGCCACCAACGGTGTCCAGCGGTGACCAGAAAGTCGGCGAAGCGGTACGCTGCCGATCCGAAGTCGCCGCTGCCATGCGGACCGGGCAGGGACGTCGGGTGTAGCAGGATGCCCGCCGCGCGCTGGTTGAGCTGTGGTTGTCGAGCTCGACGGCTTTTCGGTTGGCGTTTCCTGGCCGGCTTTGATGGGGCCATGGCTAGTTCTTCCGCTCGGCGTGGGGTACGACGCTGTGGATGCCATGGGTCCGCCGAAAGCGGGGTCGACCGTGTCGTCGGGGGGACCACGGGCAAGCGTCGCCTGTCCGTGGCACCTGCCATGGCTTTTCGGTACGCGCCGGTGCTCTGTTCCTGGTCAACATTCGTGCGAAGTATAGGGCACCTCGCCGGCGCGCGACATGCGCGGTGGAGCGGCGTTAGAGTTGTTGGGGGGGGCTGGCGGCCTTGCCCCAGGCAAACCGGGGAAGCGGACTTGACGGTCGCGCGCGGGACTCGTATGAAGAGGTGTTGAGAACGGGTTTTCGGGAAGTTGCCCGAGCACCGCGTCGCACCGGCAAATCAGGACGCAACGATGGCCGAGGTCGTACTCGAAGCTGTCACCAAGATCTTTCCGGGGGACGTCAAGGCGGTGGACGACATCGACCTGGCGATCAACGACCGTGAATTCATCGTACTTGTCGGGCCCTCCGGCTGCGGTAAGAGCACGACCCTCCGCATGATCGCTGGCCTCGAGGACATTACCGCCGGCACCATCCGCATCGACGATCGGGTCGTCAACGACGTCGCCCCCAAAGACCGCAACATCGCGATGGTGTTTCAGAACTACGCCCTCTACCCGCACATGACGGTCTACAAAAACATGGCGTTCGGACTCATGTTGCGGCGACAGTATGGGGCGTGGGATAACCCACTGGGGTTTCTGTTCGGCGGGAGGAATTACAAGAAGGCGCGTGCGGAGCGGCAGGAGATCGACCGGCGGGTGCGCAGCGCCGCCGGCATGCTCGGCATCGAGGATTTGCTGCATCGTCGGCCAAAAGCCCTGTCAGGCGGGCAGCGGCAGCGCGTCGCGGTAGGACGGGCGATCGTGCGTGAGCCGAAGGCGTTTCTGTTCGACGAGCCGCTGTCCAACCTCGACGCCAAGCTGCGCATCGAGATGCGGGCAGAGCTGAAGCGCCTCCACCGTCGGGTGCAGACCACCACGATCTACGTCACGCACGATCAGGAAGAAGCGATGACGCTGGGCGATCGTGTGGTCGTCATGAGGGACGGCGTCGTCCACCAGTGTGGCACGCCATTCGACGTCTACGAGTCCCCGATCAACCGCTTCGTCGCGGGCTTCGTCGGCACGCCGCCGATGAACTTTCTTGATGGTCGGGTGATCCGCGACGGGGGTCAGCTCGTTTTTGACGAGGGCGACAACCGGCTGAGGCTCTGCCCGGCCCATCAAGAGCGCCTGGGCGCGTTCGTGGACCGCCCGCTGATCATGGGTGTCCGCCCGGAAATGCTTGTCCCGGCGAAGGACGCCGCCCCCGGCACAACGTTGAGCGTCCGCATCGACGTTGTTGAACCGCTGGGCGAGCGCATGGACGTTTTCGCCCGCACGAATCGCCACGATCACATCGTCTGCCGCATCGACGCCCGCACGCCGGTCAAGGAAGGTGCTCAGATGCATATGCGGGTGGACATGGAGCGCGTGCATTTCTTTGAGCCCGGCGACGAGGGCCGCAACCTGAGCCTGCCCGCACTAGCCGACGCGATGGGTCCCCATCACTAGGTCACCGAATCGTAATTGTCTTGGTATTCCTGGTTGTCCGGGTAGAGGTCCAGGGCGGCGAGGAAATCGTCGGCGGCTTGCTCGTAGAAGTCTTCTCCCAGTGACTTGTAAAACAAGCCGCGCGTGTTGAACGCGTCGGCGAGGCTGAACTTGGCGGTTTCGTTGTCATTGTCCAGATCGTATGCGGCCTGGTATGCGGTAATTGCCTGATGATGGTCGTACGCGGCGCTGCGTTCGTCGCCCCAGGCCAGGAACGCACTGATGGCGTTTGTTTTATAGGTGTCGTTGGTCGGAGCGACTTCGTGAGCGGCCTGGTAAGCGTAGGCGGCGTTTTTGTTATCGCCGTCGGCCAGATATTCGTCGCCAATGATGCTGTGCGTTTCCGCCAGCTTGCGGGCGTACGTGAGATTCTCGGGATCCAGGTCGTAGGCCGCCTGAAACGCGGCAATCTCGTCACCGACCTTGTCGCCGGAACTCAGCCGCCGACTTTCCAACGTGCGGCCGGCCCGGTAGAAACCGTCGGCGATGCGCGTTTTCAGCTCGTCGTTTTCGATCGCACCGAGTTGGCTCTTGGCCGAGCTGAGCTCGTCAATCGCCCGGTTGGGGTCGCCGATTCGCATCAGCCACAGCGCGCGGGCCGTATATCCTTCGGCCAGGCCGACCTTCACCTCCTCACCGAATGGGTCGAGGCTTTGGGCGGTTTTGAAGGCGCTCATGGCGGCGCTGAGGTTACCGCGCTGGATCGCGTCGCGTCCAAGGGCAACGTGCGCCAAGGCCTCATCAGCCTGATAAAGCGGGTCGTTGCCGCTGAGTTGCGTGGCCAGCCCCAGGGTCTCGGCCGCTTTCTCGTGCTTGCCGAGCTTTAATTCCGTCTGGCCCAGCAGGTTTCGCAGGTACGTCGCGCGCGGCGCTACCGCCACCAGGCTGACCAGTTTGGATTCGATCTCCTGGAGCTGACTGCGGTCGGCGCTGCTGATCGCGATCTGGTATTGGGCCAGCCCCCGCGCCGCGTCACCGTCCCGGATCAAGTTCTCGGCGAGCAAGCTGCGGGCGACGGCGTTGGAAGGCGAGCGGCGCGTCAGCGCCACGAGCAACCGGGTAGCGTCTGCCCGGGTCTCGCCGCGTTTCGATAGTCGCTCGGCCTGTTCCAGCACGTAGTCGTCGTCGTGTTGCAGGATTTGGGCGTTGGTGGCATCGCGGTCAAAGCCGTATTCCGGCGCCAGGAAGTGCGCTTTGCGGAAGTAGTGCTCGGCCTTTTCGTAATTGCCGAGATCAAGTTCGATCGCCCCGAGGCCATGCACCGCCGTGCCGCTGCGCGGATTCTTCGCCAGCGCCGCTTCGAGCAGGCTGCGCGCGTCATCGTATCGGCCGTTGAGGCGCAACACCGTCGCGCGCTTGATGGTCGCTTGCTCCGCCTCACGCTGTTTGGAAGAGATCTGCGGGGTGATCGGGGATTGGATCTGCGCGGCGAGGCGGGCCAGATGGGTGTAGTCGAAACCGGCGGTCCCTGCGGGTGTTCCCTGTCCGAGCGAGAGCAGCGTCGCCGGCCCGAAACCGGCTGCGGTTATGCCGGCACCCGTGGGCGCAGAGTTCGGGTACGCCGGTCCATAGAGCGAGACGAGGTTGCCAATGATGGAAGCGTCGGTGCTGATCCGCATGCTGCCCGGCGACTCCTTGCGCTCCCGGTCCCCACACCTTTTATCGCAAGCATTCAATTCGCCGGCGGAGCGCGGCAAATAGAGTAGGTTTTTTCGCCCGGCCGCCGGGGCGGGGCTGGCGTCGCGCTTGCGTTTTTTGAGAGGAGAGCCCCAGTTTATCGGCCGCCTGCCTTGCGGGCAGCACACGAGCCAGCCTGCGGGGCAGCGGCCGGTCGAGATCGCCGGGAACGAGCATGAACGCTCCCGGGCCAAGGTTACGAAGGGCCATGCAGACGCCTTCGAAGTACTCGGCACCGGAGTATTCCGGTGGGGCGTAGCTGCGCATATCGGCTGCGATGTCGAAGTGAAAACCGCGCGGCCGCGCGCAACCTACAATGACAGCCAAAAGGAACGCGGCTGTGACAGGCGCGCGCAGGTTGCTCTGTCGGGGGGACATCGTTCCCTTCCCACACGGATTGTCGTCTAGGCACACAATTTTCGCGGCATGGTAGGCTGCGCTCCGATCCGATGTCAAAAGAAGCCGGGACTTTGCTACGGCGAAATGCATTGCGGCGCGCAGCCGCCCACATGCGAGTGGTCGGAAGCTCCCGACGATCTTGCCGGCGGCTTTCGCTGCCCTTGTACGGCGAGGCCCCGGGCCGCGTCTCCCCTTCCACGCGGCGTAACGCCGCGCGTTGCTGCGCAATCAGAAAGCCGCGCTGCCTGCACCGCGTGCCGGCATCTGCGAAACCAAGCTGTTCCCCTCGCAATCTGCGGAGGCTGCATAGCGGGTCGTTTCCGACTGGCACACGCTACGAGCCGTACTCCGGGGTACGGTGGGGCGGAACAAAGAACGATCGCCTGCGCGCGGCTTCTCGACGCCGCTGCGACACGGCACACCTGGTCTGCAACCGGGTAGCGGCCCGCTCCAGTCAGGCTTAATAGTATCGCCCGCCGCCACGTCCGCCGCGGTCTCCCCCGCGACCTCTCGGACGATCGGCGCGGTCGCGGCGCGGCCGGGCCTCATTGACGGTCAGGGTGCGACCGTCGAGCTCGGCACCGTTCAGGGTAGCGATAGCGGCGGCAGCGGCCTCGTCGGACTCCATCTCGACGAAGCCAAATCCGCGCGAGTTGCCGGTTTGCCGATCTCGAATGATCGAAACACTTGCCACCGTCCCGTGCTCGCCGAACGCCGTTTCGAGATCCTGCTCTGTTGTCTGATAGGATAGATTGCCCACGTAGATTTTCTTCAACATTTCGCTCCCGACGCCCGCGCTCGATGCTCTGCGCGTGTACAGACTACGCACATACCATGTTACCCAAACCGTCCGATAGGAAATGTCGAAGCCGGGCGGGCAGGGACGATTCCGATCGGCTAGGAGAACAATACTGTCCCCGCCCCCGCCCGTCAATTCCCACCCGAGCGAAATGACGGCGTGAAAAGAGCAGACACTTCGTCCCGGAAAGCGGTAGCTGCTGTCGTCGTCGGGTGTGCTGCTCAACGATACCGGCAGCCAAGCAACCTCACCCCGAGCGTGGTGATCCGACGCACTCAGACGCCGGGTTTCTCCCCGCGGTAAATCACCACGCCGCCGAGGTTGAGCGGCTCCGCGGTTACGTTGACTAGGCCGGCCCGTTCGAGCCGGCGGGCCAAAGCCCCGCGGCGTTCAAACGTCCGAATCGAGCTGGGCAAGTAGCGATAGGCGCCGGTCTTGTCGCGGCTGATGATCGCGGCGAGGCGCGGGAGGACGCGTTCGCAGTACGCTCGGTAGCCCCAGCGCACCAGCGCGTTTTCCGGCAAGGCGAACTCGAGGACGACGATCCGGCCACCGGGCCGCAAAACGCGGTATAGCTCGCGCAGGCCGGCGTCCAGATCCTGAAAGTTGCGCACGCCAAACGCGCAACTGATCACGTCCACCGTCGCGTCGGCGAGTGGCAGGCGCAAGCCGTCGGCGCAGACAAGCTGAATCGGCGATTGCACGCCATCGTAGTGGCCGCGGGCAAGCATGCGGCGCGCGAAGTCCGCGCCGATGAGCAGCTTTGGCGGTGGCTTCTGCGCGGCGAACGCCCGGATCATTTCGCCGGTGCCACAGCACATGTCCAGGACTACGTCGGAAGGTTTGGCGTTGGCAGCGGCCGCCGCCTTCTTGCGCCAGACCGCGTCGCGACACAGACTGACCAGACGGTTGACGCGCTCGTAGGTCGGAGCGATGGCGTTGAACATCGCCCTGACCCGCGAGGCCTTGTCGGTCTGCGCATGTGGGTCCCGCAGCGTACGCTGGTCCCAGGCGGGAGGTTCGGAGGACGGTGTGCCCGTCTGCATCATGCTCCGCACGTCCCCGCAGCGGCCCCCAGGTCCGGCAAATTGTAGCGCGGCGCGCCGACGTGGCGAAGTGGTGAAGCTCACTGGCGGATCGTGATCGTCACGTCTACGTCCTGCCGACGATACAGGCAGGCCCCATCCCGGCCCTCGCAAACGTAGTAGAGTGCGTACCCTGGCAGAGTCACCCGGCCGGGCTTCGCATCGCTCGTGCCGGCCGTTGCTCAGATCTTCACCGTGACGGTTTTCACTTCCGTGTAATTTGCCAACCCGTATTCGCCCAGTTCGCGCCCGAGGCCGGACTGTTTGTATCCGCCGAACGGGGCGGCGGCGTCGAAGACGTCGTAGCAGTTTACCCAGACCGTACCCGCTCGGACGCGGTTGGCGATCGCATGGGCTTTCTCAAGGTCGCGCGTCCAGACGGCGGCGGCCAGGCCGTACATGGTCGTGTTCGCCCGGCGTACGACCTCGTCGATGTCCTTGAATTTGATGATGCTCATCACCGGGCCGAAGATTTCGTCCGTGGCGATCTTCATCTCGTCCTGGACGTCGTCAAAAACGGTCGGCTCGATGAAGTACCCCCGCTGGCCGACGCGGTTTCCGCCACAGAGCAGGTTCGCCCCTTCGTTCTTACCGGCCTCGATGTACCCCATGACCTTATCGTACTGGGTGCGGTCCACTTGTGGGCCTTGTTCGGTGTCCTTTGCGAAGGGGTCGCCGACCTTGCGGGTCTTGGCCTTGTTCACCGTCTTCTCGACGAACTCGTCGTGGACACCTTCCTCGACGAACAGCCGCGAGCCGGCACAGCAGCACTGCCCCTGATTGAAGAACAGCCCGAAGTATGCCCCTTCGATCGCCGCGTCGAGATCGGCGTCGGCGAAGACGATATTCGGGCTCTTGCCACCCAGCTCGAGCGTCACGCGCTTGAGATTGCTCTCGGCACAGGCCTGCATGATCTCGTGCCCGACCTCGGTCGAACCGGTGAACGCCACCTTGTCCACATCCATGTGCCGCGCCAGGGCGCCGCCCGCCGTGGGGCCGAAGCCCGTGAGAATGTTCACGACACCCGGTGGGAAGCCGGCCTCGTTGAGCAGTTCGCCAACGCGCAGCGCCGAGAGCGGCGTCTGCTCGGCGACCTTCAGAATGACCGTGCAGCCGGCGGCCAAGGCGGGAGCGATCTTCCAGGCCTGCATGAGCAGCGGAAAGTTCCAGGGGATGATCTGCCCGCAGACGCCGACCGGCTCGTGCCGTGTGTAGCAGAAGAACGGACCGTTGATCGGAATGGTCTTGCCGTGATTCTTGTCCGCCCAGCCGGCATAGTAGCGGTAACAGCCGATGGTGAGCGGCAGGTCGGCAGTGAGGGAGTCGTTCAGCGGCTTGCCGTTGTCGAGGGTTTCCAGCGCCGCCAGGTCTTCCTGGTTCGCTTCGATCAGATCCGCGAGCCGGTAGAGCAGGCGGCCGCGCTCGGTCGCGCTCATTCTCGACCACGGACCCTCATCAAAAGCCCGCCGGGCGGCTCGGACCGCCAGATCGACGTCGGGCGCGTCGGCTTCCGCGACGCGGGCGATCACGTTTTCCGTGGCCGGGTTCACGGTCTCAAAGGTCTTGCCGCTGGCGGCGTCGTGCCATTCACCGTTGATCAGCAACTTGGTTGGACCGATCTTGACGTCGGCGGGTGCAGTGCTCGTAGTGGCCATCGTTGTTCACTCCTGATGTGCAGAGGGCTCGGCCGTGACTCTCACTTGGGGGCTATTCTGCCGTCGGATCGCGGCGCGGTCAATCGTTTTTTCATAGAGTTGGGTTGCAGCCGCCACGCCGGGCAAGCCCCGTTGAATCCGCCGGACGGTGACGAGCTGATACGTCCACGAAAAAGGCGAACGGGCATGGCTGGCTACACGCCGAACCCGCCCGTCGCGATAGCTGGAACAACCTCCGCCTTTGCCGGTGGGAGAGATTTGCTAAAACCCAGTGTGATAAGTGGGTGGCCTCCGTCGTCCCCGACCTAGCGCTCTGGGGCGCCGCCGACGGGGCTACGGCGGCTGGGCCTCCCTGGGTTCAGCGTATCGGTTTCAGCAAATGAGTCTCCCTTGTCGTACAATGCAGGGGTTGGCTCCATTCGTTCTTGTATCTCAGTATAGCTTTCGATCGGTCGGCTCGCAGCAGAGAATTCACTAGAAGGCGGAATTCGTGAGAATTTGTGCGCGGTTCGCAATTTGCCCTTGACAAATCGTTCTGGCGCGCAACTTGCCAGGCTCCCTGGCTCCGCGGTAGCTCCCTGTGCTCATTGCGAGATCGGCGCAGAAGCGCTCAGCGCGGCCGAAACAAACGTGGGCGCTCGGCCGGGTCCGCCCTTTCATCAACGTGCCAGAACTTGAGTGCGTCGCTTGCCAGGTCGAGCGTTGCGACGGTGTACGGACGGGCGCGCTGCAACGCCCCTGGATTCACCAACCGCACGCGCCCCACACGGGCGTCCACCGCGGTGTGCGTATGGCCATAGAAAATGTAGTCCAGTCCGGCGGTCAGTTTGTGAAATGCCGCGAAGTCACGCCGTTGGAGCTGGCGGATCAGGCGCCGGAAGTGCGATTCGTGACCGTGGTACACGGCGATCGTGCGATCAGCGATTTCGATCTGCACCGGGGAGATGCAGGGCGGCCTGAGGCCGAGCGCTTCGGCATAGCGCTCGAGCATCGGATCGGGGGAGTCGGTGTTTCCCCAGACGAACCAGGCGCGCCGACCTGCGAGCTGATCGAGAATGGCCTCGCCGCCCACATCACCGCAGTGTATGAAGGCCCTGGCTCCCAGTCGCTGGAGTAGCTCGATCGCATAGGCTGCCCGGCGGTGTTCACCGTGGGTGTCTGAGAGGAGGCCGAGAAGCACTTTCGGTGATCCATCGCCAACGACCGCGGCCGGCGGCCGATCACGCCTTACGACCGCAAGCTGTCCAAAAAGCCCGCCAGATCGTCGTGCGGTTGCATGCGCTCCAACAAGGTCGTCATTTGCTTCACGGGCGGTATGTCGGAGAGTTGTCGCCGCAGCATGGCGACTTTCTTCAGTGTGTCCTCCGGCAACAGCTTTTCCTCTTTGCGCGTGCCGGACAGCTGCAGGTTCATCGCCGGCCAGATGCGCAGATTCGCGAGCTCGCGATCGAGAACGAGCTCCATATTGCCGGTGCCCTTGAACTCCTGGAAGATGAAATCGTCGGCGCGGCTGCCGGTATCGATCAGGGCAGTTGCCATGATTGTGAGCGACCCACCTTCCTCAACGTTGCGGGCCGAGCCGAAGATCTGTTTGGGCTCCTGCAATGCACGGATGTCCAGCCCCCCTGTCATCGTTCGCCCGCTGCTGCCGACGTAGTTGTTGAAGGCGCGGGCCAGGCGTGTGATCGAATCGAGCAGCACCACGACGTGCTGCCCCAACTCAACCATCCGGCGGGCCCGTTCGATTACCAGCCGCGCCACCCGGACGTGCGATTCGACACTGAGGTCGTTGCTGGAGGCGACGACCTCGCCGCGAACATTGCGGCGCATATCCGTAAC
>JBHHZX010000008.1:0-22910 GCA_046758265.1 Phycisphaerae bacterium | reverse complement strand
AAGGTGGGGGAGCGCCGAAGCCGCCCTACCGCGGCCAGCAGCCCGGCGGCCACGCCGAGGAAGAGCACGCCGGAGCCGCCGGCGGAAACGAACGGCAGCGAGATACCCTTGGTCGGCACGCTGTTGGTCACCACGCCGATGTTGAACGCGGCTTGCAGGCAAAGTAGCAGCGTGATTCCGGCGGCAAGCAGCCGGCCGAACGGGTCCAAGGCGCTCTGCGCGATCCGCGATCCGCGCCACAGCAGCAGCAGGAACAGCCCGATCACCGCCAGCCCGCCGAGAATGCCCAGCTCCTCGCACACGATCGCGAAAATGAAGTCGTTGTTGTCTTGTGGCAGATAGCCGTACTTCTGGACGCCGGCGCCGAGCCCCCGGCCCCACCAGCCCCCTGACCCGATCGCGATCAGCGACTGCGTCACCTGGTACCCCTCGGCGGACGGGTCCGCCCCCTCGGAAAAAAACGTGATGAGGCGTTGCAGCCGGTACGGCTTCAGCAGCAGCAAACCCGCCCCGGCCGCCACACCGAGCAACCCCGTGCCGATCAGGTGCGTCCAGCGTGCCCGGGCAAGCAGCAACATGGCAAGGGTGATCACGCCCATCAATGCCGCCGTGCCATAATCTTCGATCCCCGTTAATACGATCAGGATACCGGCACTGGCGATCGCCGGCGCAAAACCGCGCCGCAGCGAACCCATGTCGCACCCCGGGCGTGTCAGCAGCGCCGCCAGCCAGACCACCAGCACGACCTTCGCGAACTCCGCCGGCTGAAAACTGAGCATAAACGGGTTCCTGAACACGACCAGCGCACGTTGCGTTCCCAGCCGCGACCCGCCGACACCGGGAAGGAGCATGGCGATGAGCAGCCCGACTGCCAGAATAAACAACAGCCCGGACCACCAGCCTTCACCCCGCTTCTCCCACGCCCACAGCCGGTAGTCCAGGTGGGCAACGTAGACCATCGCCAGAAACCCGACCAGCGCGAAGACCGATTGCCGAAGGGGCGTATTCCACCATTGCCGCCAGGCGAGCTCGGCCCCCTGCACAGTGACCGAGGCGGAGCACACCATCACGGCCCCGAGCGTCATCAATCCGCCGACTACAAACAAGACCAAGCTGTCAAAGCGTTGCTCAGCGGCCAGTTCGAGACGCAGGACGCCGCGGTTGCCGCGCGAGACTGCGGAAAACGTGGTCATCGGGTCACCTCAGCTTGATGGTGGCCAGCGCGAACGCGGCAAAGAACGCCGCCAGCAGCCAGAAGCGTGTCACCGTTTGGGTTTCGGTCCAGCCGCCCAAGTGATAATGGTGGTGCAGCGGCGCACAGCGGAAGAACCGTTTCCCTCCGGAGTATTTGTAGTAGACGATCTGAATCAGCACCGACACGGCCTCGACGACGAAGACCCCACCGACGATGAACAGCATCAGCTCGAGCCGCGTGACGATCGCGATATAGCCCATCAGCCCGCCCAATGGCAGCGCCCCGGTATCCCCCATGAACACCTGGGCCGGATAGGCGTTGTACCAGAGGAAGCCCAGACACGCTCCGACCACCCCGCCACACAGCACCGCCAGCTCGCCCGCCCCATGAATGTGAAAGAACAACAGATAGCCGGCGAGATCGGCGGTGCCCACCACGTACGCCAGCACCATGAACGCGAACGCCGTCACCACCATGCAACCGCTGGCCAGCCCGTCCATGCCGTCGGTGAGGTTGACGGCGTTCGACGTGCCGGCGATAACGACCACGGTGATCAGTGCGAAGGCCCACGTCGAGAGCAGGATGCCCTGCTTGTAGAAGGGGATGCTGAGCATGTTGTAGTAGGGGCTGTACGTGGCCTCCACGTCCAGCCAGCGGGCCGTGACGACGTTACCCTCGCCGGTGCGCAGGATGAAGATCGCCAGCAGCGCACCCAGCGCCACCTGGAACACCAGCTTCTCCCACAGTCGTAAGCCGCTACGCGTGCCGGAACGGCGCCCCGCGGTCAGCTTCAGCCAGTCGTCAATCCCTCCCAGAATGCCCAACCAGCACACGCAAAACAGCCCCATCCGCACGTAGAAGCTGGTCAGGTCGGCCAGCAGCAGCGTGGTCACGATGATGGACGCGACGATCAGGACGCCACCCATCGTCGGCGTGTTTCGCTTGCTTTCGGTTAGCCGGTTAAGAAGCTCGTGGTCGAATTCAGGCCGGTCGCCGACCTTGAGACGCACGAGTGTGCGGATTACGCGCGGTCCAAAGGCCCAGACGATCACGAATCCCAGCATGACCGCCATCGTCGCGCGGAACAACGGGCTGTGATACGCGTATTGTTTCCCCTCGGTCAGCCAGTAGAAAAAGTGATACAGCATCGTTCACGTGACTGGCGTCGTACGCTGTCCGCGCAGGGCGGAGCGCAGCGGTTCGACCAGCCGGTCCAGCTCGACCGCCCGCGACGCCTTTAACAGCACGACGTCCCCATCTCGCAACACTTGCACGAGCTTTGCAAGACACGCCTCCACCGTCTCGCAACAATCGACCCGCGGTCCGAGCAGGGTATCTCCCCGCAGGGCTTCAGACATCAAATCGCCCGCGGCACCCACCAGCAGCACGCGGTTGACGCTGCTGTCGCGCAACCGCTTGGCAACCTTGCGATGCAACGCGGCCGACCGGGCGCCCAGCTCACGCATCTCGCCAAAGACCACCACGCGCCGGCCGGCCGCGGGCATCGCCTCCAGCGCGCCGATCGCTGCCGTCGCGCTCTCCGGGTTGGCGTTGTACGCGTCGTTGACCACCGACACGCCGCCGATCTTGAGGATTTCGGTCCGCATCGGCAGCGCGGCAAACGACTCCAGCCGTTCGGCAATCTCCTCGTGCGCCAAGCCCCACCGCCGCGCGATCGCGATCGCACCCGCCGCGTTGGTCGTATTGTGGGTCCCCGGCATCCGCAGCCGATACGCGAAGCGCCCGTTGAGGACGAAATGCAGCCACGGGGCATCGTAGCGCGTCTCGCTTATCCGCAGGTCGGCCTCGTGGCTCCGCCCGAACGTGGCAATCGTAACGCCCCGCTCCGGCAGATACTCCCGCACCCGCGGCCAATCCGTGTTGACCGCCGCGAAACCGCCGTCAGACACCTGCGCCAGCACCGAGCACTCCTCGGCCGCGACGCCGTGCAGGTCGCCCAGTCCTTCGAGATGTTCTTCGCTGATGCAGGTGATGACCGCCATCTTGGGCTGCGCCAGCGCGGCCAGTTCGGCGACCTCGCCCGGCGTGCTCGTGCCGATTTCCACCACCAGATAATCGTCCGAGGCCTCCGCCGACAGCAGCGTCAACGGCACCCCGATCGCGTTGTTGAAGCTCTTGGGCGAGCAACTTCCCCGCAGCCGCCCCATCAGAATGTGATCGATCATCGCCTTGGTGGTGGTCTTGCCATTGCTACCGACGACCGCGATCACGTCGGCCGAAAGTTGCCGGCGATGAAACACGGCCAGTCGGCGCAGGGCCTCAAGCGGATCGTTCACCTCGACCAGCACGCCGGCCACGCCCGCCTGAGCCATCGACTTCGCGACCGCGGCCGCCCGGTCAGACGCGACCACTCCTCCAACGGCTTTGCGTTTGAGCGCGTGCACCACGAACGCGTGACCATCGAACCGCGGCCCGTCCAGCGCGAAGAACAACTCGCCCTCCGTTGCCGTCCGCGAATCGGTCGAGACGCCACGCACGCTCAGCGTCGGTGTACCGCCCGCCACCCTCCCCCCCATCGCGTCAACCACCTCGCTGAGGACCAGCTTGATCACGGGGCCGAGCTTCCTTTCCGCGTCTTCAGCCCTTCGGCGGCCTGAATCGCCACCTCGACGTCGTCAAAGTGCAGCCGCTGACGACCCACAATTTGGCAATCTTCGTGTCCCTTGCCGGCAATCAGCACGATATCGCCCTCGGTCGCACCGGCCAGTGCGGCCTGAATCGCAGTGCGGCGATCCGGCTCCACCAGGACCCGGCGGCGCGCGTTTTCGTCAAGTCCTGCCAGCATGTCGTCAATGATCCGCCGCGGATCCTCGCTGCGCGGGTTGTCACTGGTGACGATCAACGCGTCACCGAACTCCGCCGCCGCCTGCGCCATCAGCGGACGTTTCGTCCGGTCGCGCTCACCACCGCAGCCGAAAACGATGATCAGCCGGCGGCGCGCCGGGGGTTTAAGTACGCGGGCGACGTTTCGGAGCGCATCGTCGGTGTGGGCGTAGTCAACGAAGACTTCCACGCCGCGCAGACACGGAACCCGTTGCAAGCGGCCCGGGATGCTACGAACCGAGCTCAGGCCGCGCTCGATCGCTTCCGTCGGCACCTTCAGGACGCCGGCCAGGCCCGCTGCCGCCATTGCGTTGTAGACGTTGTGTCGTCCCACCAGCGTGTTTTCCAACACCAGGTCGGCCCGGTCCAGGTGCAACCGATAGCGCGTGCCGCCGATCGTATCGCGCATGACCGACGCGGTGATGTCAGCGTCGTGATCGAGCGCATAAGTCACGATGTGCGCCTTGCAGCCACGAAGCATCGCCTCCCAATGCTGATCGTCGCGATTGACCACCGCCACCGCCGCCTCATCCAACTGCGCGAAAAGCCGTGATTTTGCTTCACGATAGGCCTCGAACGTCCTGTGATAGTCGAGATGATCTTGCGACAGATTGGTGAAGACGGCGCCGGAGAGTCGCAGCCCCTCCGTCCTGCGCTGGGCGAGCGCGTGACTGGAAACCTCCACCACCGCCGCGTGCCCGCCGGCATCGATGCACTGACGGAGATGCTCCGCCAGCTCGAGCGGTCCGGGCGTGGTCAAGTCGGCACTTAGGCTGCGGTTGCACAAGTCGTACTGCACGGTGCCGAGCATGCCGCAGCGTAGGCCCGCGGCCTGTAGAATCGCGCGCGTCATGTGTGCGGTGGTCGTCTTTCCGTTCGTGCCGGTGACGCCCAGCAGATGGAAATCGTTCGACCTCGGTCCGGTCAGGCCGTACCAGCGCGTTGCAAGCCGCGCCAGCGTGGCGCGGGCGTCGTCGACGTTGATCACGAGCGCGTCGCCGGTGGGCGCCAGGTTCTCCCCGATCAGTACCGACGCGCCGCGCTCAAGGGCGTCTCCGATGAAGCGCCGCCCGTCCGCCTCCGTCCCCCGTATCGCCACGAAGATGCCGCCGGGCCGCACTCGCCGCGAATCGTCGAACAGGCCCGTGACGGCGCGCCCCCGCTGTGCCGCGGGCAGCGTCTGATCCGCGATCCCGGCCAGCAACGCCCCGAGCGTCCGCCGAGCAACCTCCTTGTCGTCGCGCGTCGCCATCAGACCTTCAACCACCCCCCGGCCTCCATTCTCCATTCTACCGCGCGTGGGCCTGGGCGCCGCCCGAACTGAGGTTGCTACGCTCGGCAGAGAGCGCGTCCGGCATGTACGCCAGCGTGTCCGCGATGATGGCGGCGGCGGCCGGCGCCGCAACCGTGCCGCCGTAATACTTGCCGCTCGAAGGCCGGTAAAGCGTGACCAGCACGGCGACCCGCGGCCACTCGGCCGGCGCGCCACCGACAAACGAGCTGACGTACGCGCCGGGAATATAGCCGCCTCCCCGCGGACGCGCCACCTGCGCGGTGCCGGTCTTGCCAAAAACCTGATAATCGGCAATCTGCGCCCGCTTTCCGGTCCCCGCGCGCACAACCTCGACCAGGGCTCGCTCTCGGAATTCCCCGGCAACGTCCGCCGCCAGCACGCGCCGGACCCTGATCGGGAGTGAGTTATCCTCGCGGATTTCGCCTGCCGCGGTGATGACCCCGCGCACGATTCGGGGGCGATACAGGATCCCGTCGTTGCAGAAGACGCTGAAGGCTGTCACGAGCTGGATCGGCGTCACCGCGATTTCCTGCCCGATCGGTATCGACTGCGTCGAATACTTCGTCCAGCGCGAAAAATCCTGCAGCAGTCCCCGGTGCTCTCCCGGCAGCCGAATCCCGGTTGGGCCGCCGAAGCCGAACCGGCGCACGAACTCGTATAGCCGCTCGTTTCCGCAGCGCGCCCCCAGCAAACCCATGCCGATGTTGCTCGACCTGCTGATCACCTGATGCAGTGTCAGCGTGCCATACGCGTGCACGTCATGGATCGTCCGCGGGCCGAACTGCCGCGTCGGACCGTTCACCGCATACGGCTCATCAATTCGGGTAATGGCGGCGTCGAGCGCCGGAGCGGCGATAAACGGCTTGAAAACACTGCCCGGCTCGTAGGAATCGGCAATGGCCCGGTTGCGCAGCGCTTCCTCTGTCACCTCCCGCTGCGCCTGCGTCAGCCCCGCGGGAATCGGCTGGGCAGGATCGAAGTCGGGCAGCGTCACCATCGCGAGTACTTCGCCCCCCTGGGGGTCCAGCACCACCGCGGTCGCCCACTGCGGCTTAAACTCCTCGAACGCGTTGCGCAGGTGGTACTCGGCGCGTTGCTGCACGTGCGCGTCGATCGCCAACACCACGCTGTCGCCGTCACGCGGCGGTATGTACGCGTCCGCCTCGGACCGCACCCGCCGCCGCCGCGCGTCGACCGTCGAGCTGCCGCGGCCGTCCCTACCCCTGAGCACATCGTTGAACGCCTGCTCAATCCCCGCAAGGCCAGTCTGCTCAGCCCCGACGAATCCGAGCACCTGGGCCGCCAGCCGCCCATACGGGTACACGCGCGTCGGCTCGTAGCGCACCACGAACGCTCGCAGCTTCTGCTCTCGCCGCACCCGGTTGAAGGCCGCCAGCTCCTCATCGGACAGACTGCGCTTGACCCAGACAAACGCGCGGTGTTTGTTCTCCTGGATCCGGCGCTCAAGCTGAGCCGGTTCGAGACCGAGCGCCGGCGCGACGCTGGCCGCCGCGGCGCGCGGATCTCCAATCAGCGTCGGGTCCATGAACACCGACGGCCGCCGAGCGGTCCCGGCCAAAGTGCGGCCTTTGCAGTCGAGGATGGCACCGCGCTGCGCTGGGATCGTCCAGGTGGCGGTCTGCTGGCGCGCGGCCTTGCGGCGGAGACCCTGGCCCTGCGTTCGCTCGATTTGCGCGAGCCGGTACGCCCCACCAAGCAGTAACGCCGCGACGCCCAGAAACAGGACCTGTCCGGATCGCATCGCTCCCTGCTGTTCAGTACTCCGGTTACGGTTTGCCCAGCCGTGCGCCGGGCGTTTGCACGTCGGTGAAAACACCCGGCAGTCGCAGCTCGGCCAGTTTCGCGCGCATCACCGCCGGGTTACGCAAGCGCGCCAGTTCCAGCTCTTTTTCGCGCAATTCCTGTTGCAGCACCTCCGCCCGTTCACCGAGCTGCGAGAACTGATAATGCAGCCGAGTGGCGTCAGCGCGCAAGAGGACGACGGCCATCAGCGCCGTCAAGACGGTCGCCAACACCAGCATCAGCCGTTTCAGAGGCATGCCCGCTGATTCCTCGCCCCAACCCTCGCGCGCCAAGGGAACCGAAAACGGCACCTGACCAACCCTGCCGTCCCACCCGGCAGTCGCCCGGGCAGCCTAGAACTCGCCGCGCCGCGCTGGCCGAACGCGGGCGGAGCAAGGTCTGCTAGGGTGTCTATATGTCGGTGTTAACCAGGGGCGGCAGTTTGATCCGCATCCCCGGCAGTATCTTGTGGACGTTGCGCATCGCATTGAGTCGGGCGATCTCGCGCCAACGCCCTTCGTCATTCAGCATCCGCCGCGCAATACTCGCCAGCGAGTCCCGCTTGCGAATCGTATACCACCGGACGCCCGGCTGGCCGGCCGTCTCGCCGCGACCGCGGCGCTCCGTGGATTTCGCGCGCATCGCCGCCTGCGCGACCACCGGCGACCGCTCCGATGATGTCAGCTCGGGAATGATCAAGACCTCGCCGACGAAGATGAGGTCGCGGCGCTTTGCAACCTTCGGGTTGGCCGCCAACAGCACGTTCATCAGCTTCGCATCATCGCTGTTCCACTGCCGACGCATGATCTTGACCAGCGTGTCGCCCCGCTTCACCCTGTACTTCTTGGCTGCCGGCACCGCGCGACCAGCGTGGGTCCGGGCCCCTGGCTCGATGTCAATTCCTTCGCTGGATCCCAAGTCAGTCACCAGCGCCGCCGCCGTCCGTGGGACGGGCGCCGGCTGGTCCACTTTCACAACCACTGGCGCCTCGGGAACATACAGCGGCGGCAACGACGGACTCGCAAGATCGGTATCCCGCGGCAGGGCCTCGCCAACCGCCAGTCCGTCGCCCCCCCGGCGATTCCCCTTGGGCCCAGTTTCCAGCGGGCTCGATCGCGCAAAGCGTCCCGCCATCACGCTCGGGGCCAACCTGGAATCGACATCGGCCAGGAGCACCGCAGCCCCGCGGGCACCTGCGACCGGCCCACGTACGATCAGCGGCGTCGGCATGTCCACCATGGGCCGCGCCACCAAGCTTACCAGGCAGCTCATCCCAAAGATGAATCCCAGACAAGTCACCAATGCGACTTTCACGCTCAGCGCCATGGTTGCCTCCTTGCCGCCGCGCCGACCGCTGCTGTCCCTACGTCTCCACACGCTCCGCCACGCGCAGCTTCGCACTGCGGCTGCGCGGGTTGGCGGCGCGTTCCGCAGAATCCGCGACCAACGGTCGCTTACTGAGTTCCCGCAGCGTGCCCCGCCCGCGCACCACTCGCAGGAAACGCTTGACAATGCCGTCCTCCAGGCTGTGAAAACTGATCACGGCCAGCCTCCCTCCCGGTCGCAAGTACGGCGTAACCTGATCGAGAAACCTCTCAAGGTTCTCTAACTCCCGGTTGACGCCCACGCGCAACGCCTGGAAAACGCGCGTCGCCGGATGAACCTTGCCCCGTGGCCGCGCCCCACGCTCCGTTAGTGCCGCCTCCACGATCCGGGCTAACATCTTCGTCGTTCGGATACGCGCCTCGTGCCGCGCCTGACAGATTCGCTTGGCGATCTTGCGGCTCGCGCCTTCCTGCCCGAATCGGTAGAACAGGTCGGCCAACTCGCGCTCGCTCATGCCGTTCACCAGGTCGACCGCCTGCCGCTTCTGCCCGCGATCGAAGCGCATGTCCAACGGACCATCGCGCTCGAACGAAAAACCCCGGGCGGCATCCTCCAATTGGGCCGAATTGACGCCCAGGTCCAACAGCATGTGGTCCACCCGCGCCAGCCCCGCGCGCTGCAAGAATTCCGGAAAGGCGGCGAAGTTCCCGCGAAACAGTTGCAACGTATCAGCCGGCACTTCGGCTAGCCGTTGCCGCGCCACCGACAGCATCGCCTCGTCGAGGTCTATCCCGATGTAGCGGCCGCCGGGAGATATTCGAGGAATAAGGACGGCGGCATGTCCGCCCACGCCAACCGTCCCATCCAGCACCACCTGACCGGGCCGCGGCTGCAGGAGGCGCACAACCGGTTTAACCAACACCGGTTCGTGCCCGTGTCGCGACTCAGACACCACGCCCTACCGCAATTGAAGCGCAGCAACAATCCTGCCGCGCCAGGGAGATCCTGCTAGACGAGCCCGCCGAAGACGGGTACAAGTATCTTGGCCCGCAGCGCATCGGGCGGCGAGAGGGGGATGGCCGACGCTTCTCCTCCATGAGTCGCGTCGGCCGTTGGGGCCAGGCGGGCATCCACGACCGCCTGTGGAGCGCGTAAACGCATCCCTGCGTCTCCGTGAGGGTCCTCCGGCGAAAAAGACCCTCCAGCCGCGCTTCCGAGATCGGTATCTTGCGACGGTGGACGATCCTGCCACCGTCGCAACCACCCTCGCCAGACCCAACCATTGTCCGCGAGCGCTGATCGCATCAGGCGGGCGACTGCCTCGCGACGTTCGCGGCCTGCCATTCCCGCAGCTCCTGCATCGCCTTGCCACGGTGCTGCGGATACGCCGGCCAGTTGGCCTCCAGGAACGCGTCGAACTCCGCCCTGCTCCAGAGTTCGAGCCGGTCCTGAACGCCGATCAGCGTGACTTCCCTTCCAATCCCGGCACGTTTCAGCAACCGCTCCGGGATGAGTATGCGACCCTGGTTGTCGGGGTCCAGCAAAGCGCTTTGCGAGTATTCGAACTGCCGCCACTCGTACCCGTCTTCCGAGAGCTGCTCCGGGGTCGGAATCTGAGCCCGCGCCTGTTCAAAGTACCGCTCCGGGAAAATCGCCAGTGTGCCGCGCCGCTGTCCAGGTACAATGTAGAAGGAGCGGCCATCGGTGTCGCAGTTCATCTTTGAACGGATGGCATGCGGTATCGACAGCCTGTTCTTGCTGTCGATCGTGAGTTCGTACATGCCTACGAAGAACATCGTGCACTTTCGCCCCACCTGCTACCACTGAGAGGTCCGCACAGGGACAGTCTACCACATTTCTCCCCGGACGCAAGTTCATGAGGTCCGATTATCTGCAGAAAACGGGGTTTTTCCGTCGATTTGGCTGGTCGGGTGGTCCGGCGCGCTCCAAATGTCCACGCGGCACACCCAAATGTCCACGAAAACGCTCACGAAAACCCCCTGCCCCCCGTCGTGCAGGTCAAGAACGCCAGGTCGAACGGCGTTCGAACAGCTTTTTTGCCGCCCTCAATCCTGCTCAATCCTGGCTTAAGAGCCTATCCCACAACTGTGGCACAGGTTTGTAACCTGTGTGTTCACCGGTTGAAAACCGGTGCCACAGGGCTTATGGGATAGGCTGTAAATCGCCCTTCGGCGGCGGGTCGGTGCCTTGTCTCTTACGCCCCTTTTCGAGGGCCTGCTCAAGCTGGCAAATTGCGCCGCTCGCGGTCCTGGCCGTGAATACGCCAGCGGCTAGTACTGGGTTTCATGAATATACCGACTATGAGGAATCCCAGGGAGCCGCAGGCTTTAGCCTGCGCGGCGCCGCGCGGGTTAAAACCCGCGGCTCTTTAGTCGAGAAACTTGTGAAACGCGGTACTAGGTCGCGGATGCCGTCACGCTGACGCAGCCAGCCGTCCGACAGCGCCAACAGGTCGCGTGTCACGGTCCCGAACGTCTCGAGGTCCTCCCGACACTCGCCCTGCCAGATGGGGTTTCGAAGCTGTTTCATAGGGTGTGGCACCGGCTTCCGCCCGTGTTTCGGTGGAAGCCGGGTGCCACCGCTGTGTCAGCAGTGCGCGGCTGCAGGCCGACACACACTGGGGTGCTCACAGGGCACTACCACCCGGCCCTTCTCAGCCGCCACGCGTTCCGGGGGGAATCCGCCGCCGTTCGAAAAGCATGCCCGCTCCAAGCCGCCGCCATGCTACCCCTGCGCGGTCGCTAACTTGGAGCGATTTGGTGTGTCAGCAGAATCGTGCGAAATACGCGGGCGGTCCGTGCGAATCCAACTGCGGACGTGTTCAGGCTGCCGCGCCTTGTGTCACCGCGCGCTGCGCGGCCGAGGCGTGGGCCACGAGGAGAGTACGTTTCGACACCCGAGTTGATGGAGAGGAGACATGATGCCTGCTCAAGTCTTGCGAGGAGCGCGGGGCGGACTGCTGTTGGCTGTCCTGGCGCTGGTGCCCGCCGTACGTGCCCAGTCGGCGGAGAGTAAATTCCATCGGGCGTATTTTCTGGAGCACGCGCGCGGCGAGCTCGCCGCGGCGGCGCAGGCTTACGACGAGGTAGCGGCCGATCGCGACGCCGACGCCAAACTGCGGGCCGAGGCCCGGGCGCGCCGCCAAGTGTGCCGCGAGGAGCTGGCCAGCGCCGATTTCGCCCAGCTCATGCCGCCCGACGCGTTGGTGTACGCTGAGCTGAACCGGCCGGGTGGCCAGCTCTCGCGATTGCTGAAAATGCTGGGTCTCCTGCGCGAAGACGGGAGTCTTGCCGCCGATCCGGAGCGGCGCCTCGCAATCAGCCCGGCCCTGATCCGAGAGCTGCTGGGCATTCGCGGGGCCGCGGTCGCGGTGACGGGTTTCGACCCGGCGAGCCAGACACCTTCCGGCGTTGCGATCCTGCACCCCGGCGACATCGAGGTCATCCGGGGGCTGATCGAAACCGCGCTGCCCGCCGGCGCCCAGTTCGCCGAACCGATCGAGGGCTTTCCCACCTATCTGGTTGAGGGGCGGGTGTTCGTGACGCTCACCAGGCGTCTGATACTTGCGAGCCAGCAGCGCGGGGAGATCGAGAATGTCGTTTTTCGCTTGAAGGGTGAGGAAAGCGAATCGCTCGCGAACAAGGCCGATTTGGCGGAGCTTCTGCAGCAACGCGACGACGGCCTGCTGTTTTTCTGCGTGAATTTCAAGCCGGTCATGCCATTGCTGAACGCGTTGATGGCCGCGGGCGGGACGCAGAGCTGCGAGCTGGCCGTAGCGCAGGCGCTGCTTGACCTGAAGAGCCTACGCGCGCTCGTCGGCCGGATGGGCGTCAGCGACGAGGGGCTATATCTGGACGTGGCGCTGCAGCTCGACGAAGGGCATCGCAACCTGGTGTTCCAGTTCCTGCGGATGCCGGCAATCAACCGAGAGACGTTGAAGCGGGTTCCGTCCGGGGTTGCTGGCTTCTTCGCCACCGCCCTGAACGAAGCGGGTGAGCATGACCGTCCGACCCCGCTCCCGAGCGCTGAAACGCCGCCGGTCACGATACTCGATATCGGCCGCGAGATCTTTGCGAACATCGTCAGCATCGCCGTGTTCGCCGTGCCGACCGGCGAGGAAGCGGCTGGGGATGGGCCCCCGATTCCGCCTGTGGCCGCGGTAATCACCGTCAAAGACCCGGTCAAGTCGCTGGCGTTGTGGAGCCAGGCGCTCGGGGTGGGCAGTCTGGCGTCGGGGGCGGGAGCGCTGGACGGTATGCGCGTGAAGATCGAGGGCGTCGAAGCTCAGCGCTACATCTTCCCCGACGGTATCAGCATCTACCTCGCGAACGCCGGTCACGATGTTCTCATCTCGCCGAGCAAGGCGGCAATTGCCCGCGCGCTGGCCACGCTGCGGGGCGGGGAGTCGATCCTCAACGATCCGGCCTTCTCGAAGAGCCTCGCGCGGGTCGGCTCGAATACGACGTTTGCGCTGTTCGCTCACCCGGGCCGTTGCGCGGAACTGGCCAAACCGTTCATGAGTGCCGGCGAGGTGAAGGAGATGCAGCCGGTCGTCGAGCTGTTGACGGACACGGTCGCGTCAGTGGTGATGGAACATTCGAATGAGATGTTTCACTTTTCCGCGATGGTGACCGGGTTGCCGGATGTGGGGCCCTTCGTGTCGAGGATGATTACCGCCGAACTCAGCCGAGCGGAACAGGCCAATCTGGGCGAGATGGTCTGGAAGGAGTTCCGGAGTCTCGGCAGCCATAAGGGCGATCACGAAGCCGCGCTGGCCCTGGCTGAGAAGCTCTTCGAGACGTTGCACGATGATGCGCTGCGTCTGAACAAGTACGCGTGGAAGATGCTGACGAAGGACGAGTTTGAGGGTCGCTTCAACGAAGTGGCCCTGAAGTTCTCGAAGCGGTCCAACGAGCTGACCGACCAGAAGAACTGGATGTTCGTCGACACGCTCGCCTTGGCGCTGTTCGAAACCGGCGACGCGAAAGCCGCCGTCGAGTTGGAAAAGAAGGCGCTGGCACTCTGCGGCGACGATTCCCGAAGAGGCGAGGTCGAAGCCGCGCTGCAACGTTTCGAAGCCGCCTTGGAACGCTAGCGCGCTGCGCCATCATCGAGCCGCGGGTTTGAGCCCGCACTCCACTAGCGCTTGCGCTGAAGCCTGCGGCTCGTCGACGCGAAAGCCTCATACCGGAAGCGGCACTAGTTTTGCTTCTCGGCTCGCACGGCCGTGCCGTAGGTCAGGATCTCTGCCATGCCCTGACTGATCATCGAGGTGGTCATGCGAACGCTGACGATGGCGTCGGCGCCTAGTTCGCGGGCTTCTTCGATCATCTGGTCAAGGGCCTGCTCGCGGCTCTCGGCCATCAGTTTGCGGTATTCCTGCACTTCGCCGCCGACGATGTTGCGGAAGAAGGCCAGGATGTCGCGGCCGAGGTGTCGGGCCCGGACGGTGTTACCGCGGACCAGCCCGAGCACATCGGTGACGCGGTAGCCGGGCAATTCGGTGGCTGAAACGACTAATATGTCTTTCACTTTTCCACGTCCTTGTATTTGTCGGTCTGGAGTGCGGAAACCCGTTCGATCAGCACGGTCAGAAACAGCAGCACCAGTCCGAGGATCAGCGCCAGCACGCCCACCCGCTCGGCGGCGTGAATCGACGGGTCGCGAATGAGCTCGTACAGGCCGTAGGCCAGTAACACGACGGCGCCGCCGATCCACAGCAGCCAGCCGACGCCGCGCGTCGTCTTAAAAGCAAAGCCACCCATTATGGTTCTCCATTGTTCTTCCGAAGGTTGGGGAAATTCCAGCCGCTTGATGTCTTCGCGCATTCGCCGAAAGTCTTCGTAGATCTCGCGGCACGCCTGACAATCGCGCAGGTGTACGGCCACCTTCTGGCTCTCTTGCTGCGTGAGCTCGCCATCGAGGTAGGCCGACAGCGTTTCCCTGATGAGGTTACACTTGTTCATCAGGATGCTCCTTTGCCAACAGGCGTTGCCGGAGTGCCGACCGCGCCCGGTGCAGCCGCGACATCACCGTGCCGGGCGGGATGTCGAGCACCGTGGCGATCTCGGCGTAAGCGAGGTCGTGAAAGTCTCGTAATAGCACAATCTCGCGCATCTGTTCGGGTAGTTTTTCCAGGGCTTGACGCAAATGCTTCAGTTCTTCACGGCGGTCGGCGGCGCGGGCGGGGTCGGTGCCGGACCGGTCCGGCGGCTCGCTCGCCAGCGTCGCCGGTTGGTGTACCCGCCGCGAACGCAAGACGTCCACACACTTGTTTCGCAGGACGCGATAAAACCAGCCGCGCGGGTCGCGCCCCGCTCGCAGCCGACGTCGATGCTGCCACACCGCGGTCAACGCCGTCTGGACGGCGTCGAGCGCGTCGTCGTGATTTCGCAGCATTTGCCAGGCGTAGGCAAAGCCCCGTCGCCCGACCAGTTCCAGCGTTTGCATCAGTTCGGCATCCTGGTTCGGATTCACCATGGTGCGCTGCGACTCCAAGCGAGTGACGCGACTCGCTGTTGCCGTCCACTGTGACTTACGGGCGGCGGCGGATGTTATTCCGTAGTCAGCGATCCGAAATGTAGTGTCTCAGAAATGTTGCGTCTCGGGAATGTGGCGTGCGGTCCCGTTCCGGACGAATTGAGCTAGCCAGCCCAATCTGGCAGGACGCCCAGACGTATGCCCAGCAGCGGTCGGGCGACGAAGTAAATCAGCAACGTTATCAGTACGGCGCCGATCAGGTTGAGGATGATCCCCGTGCGAACCATGCGGCCCATGCTGACCTTGCCGGAGCCGAAGACGATCGCGTTCGGCGGCGTCGCGACCGGCAGCATGAACGCACAGGAAGCGGAGATGGTCGCGGGCAGCATCAGCAGCAGCGGGTTGGTTCCCATCGCAATACTCGCGTTGGCAACGATCGGCAACATGACCTCGGTGGTGGCCGTGTTGCTGGTGATTTCGGTCAGGAAAGTCAACAGTCCGCTCGTCGCGATCACTAGTGGCAACGGCTTGGAGATTCCGAGCCCGGCAAAGACCTCACCGAGCCAGGCGCTTAGCCCGCTGGCTTGGAGTCCCGCCGCGATCGAGAACCCGCCGCCGAACAACAGCAGAATGCCCCACGGCAAACGCTGAGCCGTTTCCCAGTTCATCAGACGGCGGCGCTGTCGGGACTCGTCGCGACCGGTGGGGATCGTGAACAGCAGGATCGACATGCCGACCGCAACGGTGGCGTCGTTGATGAGTGCGGCGCGGAAGCGATGCAGGCCGCCGTCGGCGGGCGACAACAACCGCTCGAGCAGCGCGGCCCAGCCATAGTCTGTGTCGCCGACCGGGATCTTTCGCGTCATCCAGAGTAGGGCGGTGGCGGCGAAGACCACGAGCATGGCGATTTCCGGCCCGCGCATGGGGCCGAGTCTTCTGAGGTGTTCCCGGATGACCTCGCGGCCCGCCGCGAGCGGTCGCTTTCCGACCCGGCAGGTCACCTGGGTCAGGATCAGCCACACGATCGGGAGAAACACCACGACCAGCGGTACGAATACGAGCATCCACTGCCCAAAGCTGATCTCCGGGGCGTTTGGGAAGAGACGCTCGAGTTGACCGCGAAACGAAATGTTCGGCGGCGTCCCGATCGGGGTCGCCACGCCCCCGACACTGGCCGCATACGCGATCCCGAGCATGACGGCGGCGGCAAAGTTCTCCCCCCGGCGATTCGCGTCTTCCTCCAACTCGGTCAGGGCGGTGATCACGGCCAATCCGATCGGGAGCATCATCATTGTGGTGGCCGTGTTGCTGATCCACATACTCAGCAGCGCGCTGGCCAGCATGAACCCGAAGACCAGCGTGGCACGCCCGGTACCGACAATGCGGACGATGTGCAGCGCAATGCGGCGATGCAGTCCCCAACGCTCGACGCCGAGGGCGATGATGAACCCGCCCATGAAGAGAAAGACGTTGGTGTTGGCGTATGGCACCGCGGCTTGGCGCACCGACATCACGCCGACGACCGGCAACAACAGTAGTGGCAGCAGCGAGGTGACCGGGATCGGGATCGCCACGGATATCCACCAGCAGGCCACTAGAGCCGTCACTGCCGCCGCCCCCATCATGATCCGCGCCCGGTTTTCGACCGCGTGCGTCTCGGCTTGCCGGTACGCGGCGGAATCGGGGTCGGCCTCGTCGATTTGCTGAGCTTCCAGGAGAGCGGCTACGTCGCCCGACAGTTGGTCCGCGAATCGCTCGCGGGCGGCGGCGTTCATGCTCGCCGGCGGAGGGATGAGCAACAGCGTTACGAACAGCAGCAGGCCCAGCCAGAAGCCAAAATGCTTGGTCCACTGCCTGCCGCCGTTGGTCGGCGATCCGTTCGCTTGCATCCGCGCCATCCCCGATCGGTGCGAACCATCCTACCAAGTATGAGTCGTTCCTGCTCAGGAGGCGCACCGGGGCCCAACGACCTTTATGACGGCGCGGATATGCGCCGGCGTCGTGCCGCAGCAGCCGCCGACGATCGACACGCCCAGATCGAGCCAGCGTCTCACGTGTTCGGCGTATTCCCCGGGCGTCGCGGATTGCGAGTAGCTCCAGCCGAAGATCGGCTCGGCGTTGTTGATGTGGGCGTACGCGACCAGAGGTCGCTTGGTGGCCTTGCGTAGACGCGGCAGAATGGCAGTCATGCCATTCGGCGGGATGCAGTTCAGGCCGAGTGCGAGCGGACCCAACTGTTCGACCGCGGCCACAGCATCCTCCAAGCGCTCGCCGCTCAGCAGGTCGCCGTTTTCACGCACGACGAAGGACACGACGAATGGCAGGGCGGCCTCGGCGGCAGCATGGGCCGCGGCACGGGCCTCGCGGACGGTATTCATCGTTTCGATCCAGATCAGGTCTGGCTTGGCAGCTTGCAGCCACTCCAGCATCTGGCCGTGCTCTTCGTCCAGCACCGACTTGTCGGGGACGAGTTCCGGGCTATAGCAATCTTCCACCGGAGCGACACTCGCGGCGACCCACACCTTTCTCGCTGTAGCGCCAACTTCTGGCGCGGCGCCGGCTATCCGCCGGCGCTCCGCTGACTCGCAAGCACCAGTCTTACGGTCCGCTTTGCTGGCGGCGTCCAACCGATGGTCTGCTGCTTGCGCGGCCCGCCGGGCGAGCTCGATCGCAGTCCGATTCAACTCCTCACCCCGTTCAAGCAGACCCGCCGCGCGTAGCGTTCGCACGTTGGTGCGAAACGTATTCGCCACGACGATATCCGCGCCGGCTGCTGCGTAATCGCGGTGAATCGCCTCGACCACGTCCGGCTGGGTCGCCAGGGCCGCGGCCGACCAGAGCGGCCGCGGCGTCGGCACCCCCCGCCGCTCCAGCTCGGTGCCGGTAGCGCCGTCCACCACGAGCACGCGGCCCTGCAACCATTCCGGCAACGAGAGGGCGGGTTCGGACACAGGCAGAACTCCGTACGCTCCTTGGCATACCGCGGCCGCCGAGTCGACATTATCATAACGGGCAAGCGTTGGTGGTCATGCGCTGTGGCGTCACGTTTCGAGCGACCGGGCAACGAGCGACGGATATGAGCAAGAGTATCCTGATCCGCGGCGGGCGGGTGATCGACCCGTCGCAGGAGATCGACGAGAAGAGCGACGTGCTGATCGCCGACGGCAAGATTACTGCCCTCGGGCGTCAGGCTACGGGCCCCGCGGACGAGGTCATCGACGCGGGGGGGTTGCTCGTGACGCCGGGGCTGATCGACATGCACGTTCATCTGCGCGAGCCGGGGCACGAGGACAGGGAGACGATCGAGACGGGTACGGCGGCGGCCGCGGCCGGTGGCTTCACCGCCGTGGCCTGCATGCCGAACACCGATCCGCCGCTGCACAGCGACGCCGAGGTCGAGTTCGTATTGCGGCAGGCGGAACTTGTCGCCCACACGCGGGTTTACCCGATCGGCGCGTTGACCCGGGACCGCGCCGGCAAGCAGCTCGCCGAAATCGGGCTGATGGTCCGCGCCGGGGCGGTCGCGTTCAGCGACGACGGTGACGGGATTGCCGACTCCGGCGTCTGTCTGCGGGCGATGAGTTACGTCAGCCAGTTCGAGCGCCTGTTCATCCAGCATTGCGAGGACCAGTCGCTGACCATCGATGGCTGCATGAATGCGGGGGTAACGGCAACACGGCTCGGTTTGCCCCCTATGCCTGCTGTCGCCGAGGTCATCATGACCCAGCGCGACATTACGTTGGCACGGCAGGCGGGCGTTCGGTACCACGTAGCGCACGCTAGCGCCGCCGGGACCGTAGAGCTCGTACGCCGTGCGAAGCAGGAAGGCCTACCGGTCACGACGGAAGTTACCCCGCATCACCTGCTGCTGACCGACGAGATGTGCGCGAGCTACGACCCGAACTTCAAGATGAATCCTCCGCTGCGTAGCCAGGAGGACCTGCAAGCGTGTCTAGAGGGCGTACGGGACGGCACGATTGATTGTCTGATCTCCGATCACGCCCCACACGTTAATTCGGAGAAAGAACTCGGGTTCCAGGACGCGCCGTTCGGCATCGTCGGCCTGGAGACCGCGTTGCCGCTATTCGTCAAGGCGCTGGCCGAACCGGAGGTGCTCGATTGGCCGCGCCTGGTCGCCGCCATGTCCACGCGGCCCGCGCAACTGCTAGGCGTCGCCGGCGGCACGCTGAAGGTCGGCAGCCCGGCGGACGTGACGCTGATCGACCCCGAAACCGCGTGGACGATCGACGCCGAGAAGCTGCGCTCCAAAAGCCGCAACACCCCGTTCGACGGCTGGTCGGTGCGCGGGCGGGCGGCGATGACGCTGGTCGGCGGCGAGGTTCGTTACCGCGCCGAGCAGGTGCAATGACGACGCACCGCTGAGCCCGCCGCTTTCGGCAAACGAACACAGACTCGGAAGACGCGACCTCTCCTCCACGGGTCTGTGCTACGGTGTTTCCCCCCGCCGAGGAGAAGGTACGAGTTGCACCTTGGGTTGCGCCGCCGGCGGCGGGAGCAGCGTCACGCGCAGCGTGACCGGCGTCGACGTTGGCTCTGGCCGCTTCTTCGCGCGGTCCGCGTGCCGCGCGGCGTCGAGCATGATTTCGTAGATTCCTCCCAGACGCTCACGAATTTCGATGGCGTGATCGCGGATCGCAAGCGCCGCGGCCGGCAGCCGTGCGGTGCGCGCCGCGTCCCCGTCCGTGGGGCCTTCCTCTTCAGCGCCCAGCTCCTCCCACGCTGCCGGCGGCGCCAAGCGCGCGGACACTCCGGCGGCGACGTCCTCGACCCGTGGGTGGCGCTGACCTGCCGATGCCTTTTTCTCCCCCGCCGGCGACTTGCTCTCGGCTTCATCAGCTTCTTCCAAACCGCCCGCGTAACCTAGGGACTGCAACGGTTGAATCGCGTCGGCATCGAGCGTTTCCAGTGATCTAAAGGCGTCTAGCGGTATGCTCTCCTCGGCCTCTGCCGCCTCTTCGGGCACGCCCATCTTCGCACGCGGCGGACTTCGCACCACGCGTCCGCGCGGGCTTTCGCGCCCGGCGTGCCGCCGGGCTTCAAGCACATCCGGTCCGCTGGGCACGAGGCCGCCTTTGCGCGCCGGGACTTCCTTTCCCCCAACAGGGCGTGCAGACTCGACGGGAGTCGGCCGTGCTTCTGCGACCGTTAGCTCGCCGTCAGGTGGTACCGACCCCACCGGCATCACCATGCGTTGCACCTGCGAGAAGTCGCTCACGTTGAATCTCATCTCGACCCGGACCTGTTGCGGCGCATCTCGTTCGAGCGCCAGCAGCATGTCGCCGACCTGGTCCGGCTGAACCCGGAGCGTGAAATCCTGTTGCGTCGGTGCGGCAGACGCCTCTTCCTGCTTAGCCTCTGCCGCCGCCCCCGACATGCGCCCCCGTCCGGGGCGCAGTTCCGTGACAAGACCGGCCGCCACTCGCCCAACCATCGAGCGCGGCGCCTGTTGCCACAGCGCGACGGTTCGCAGGCTGGCGTTGTATTCGTTCGCGTCGCGCGGCGAGACAAGTATGTTTACAGCGGGAGTGACCGCTACGATCGGGGTTGCCGCAGCCGCCAAGTCATCCTTTTCGGCCGCGACGATTTCGTCTTTCGTCGCGACGATGGCGGCTCCCGCCGCCGGAACCTCGCCCGCGCGTGCTTTGTAGCCAAGCGACTCCCGCTTTTTGGCCATGGCGATCGCCGGCGCGTCCGCATGAGGTTCAGCGGCGGCGGTTGCCGCAGCTTCGGTCTCGGCTGACACAGCGGGTGGAAAGCGCCGTGCGAAGGCTTTCGCATCCTCATCGCCGCCCGCGAGGGCTTCGCCGGCGGCAATCTCGCCCTCCACTCCGCGCGGAGCCGGTCGGTTGACTCGTTGCAGGACAGTCCATCCGGCGAACACGCACGCAGCAATCAGCGCTGCCGAAGCGCTGATGCGGGCGACAAGCTTCAGCACGCGCGGTCGGCCGGCCGGCGCGCGCTCCTGCAGCAGGACCTGGCGCTCGACGCTGCGGCGGACCTTATCCGGCAGGCCCGCGGGAGCGCGCCGGCGCGGCAAATCACCGAGGCTCTGGGAGATCGCCCGCAGGTCCGCGAGAGTTCGGCGGGCCTGCTCCGACTCGGCGAGCAGTCGCTCCACTTCGCGCGCACGCTCCGGGCTCAGCTCGCCGTCGAGATACGCCGACAGATCGGCACCGAGTCTCTCTTTATCAGCCGACGCCAAGTTGTGGTTCCTCTCGCTGCAAGAGTTCGCGCAGCATCAGTCGGCCACGATGAATCCGACTCTTCACCGTTCCGACCGGCACCTTAAGAATCTCGGCAATGGCGGCGTAGTCCAACCCTTCAATGTCCCGGAGCAGGACCGCCACGCGGAATTCTTCGTCCAGGCGCTGAAGGGCGGCCTCGAGCCGCTGGTGTAATTCTACTTTTTCCGCACGCCGCGAGGGGTCGCTCGTGCCCGGGGCAACCGCCGCCGGCTCGTACCGTCGGCCGTCGTCGTCGAACTGTCGGAGCGAAAGCGTCGGCCGTCCGCTTTGCGCCCGACGATGCGAGAGCACCAGGTTGACCGTGATGCGGAACAACCAGGTAAAGAATGTCGCGCGCACCTGGAATCGGGGCAACGCCTCCAGTGCCTTCAGGAACGCCGATTGCGTCAGATCGAGTGCGTCCGCGTGATTGTGGCACATCCGATAACATGTGTTGTACACGCGATGCTGGTATTTCTCGACCAACTCTCCGAATGCCGCCGGATCGCCTCGCTGCGCCCGGGAAACCAATTCGGCGTCGCTGGCTTTCGACTGGTCGGCGGCTCGCTTCACGACAGGTCCAACACGGTTTTAGACGCGCAGATCGCGTCCCGGTTCCCGCAGGCCGGAGGGGCGACGTGCCACCGCGGCACGCCCCTGGCCTGATCTCGCGGAGGTTCTTCCCAGTATCATACACGGCTGAGATTCGCCGGGTTTCCTGTTCCGTCGGATTTCAGGGCACTGGGGAGGAATGAGGTGGCTGGGGTGGTCAGGACGGCCGCCGGGGCAGTCGCTCGGGATCCGGGAGCGGGACGTCGAACAGCCGGGCACACAGGTGCTCGATCCGCCGGCGCAATTCGCCGTCGTTTTCCGTGTTTAGAGTTGGGCCGGCGGCGTGGGCGAGGTTTGCCGGCGACAGCAGCATCGCCACCGGCTGCTCCAGTCCGGCCTGCCGGGCGATCCTTTGCAGGTCGCGGCGATCGCGCTCGCTCAACCCGAGCACCTCTACCGCCCCTGCAAGGTAGTCAGGCTGCGGTTCGGCGACGGCGCGGCGCTCCGGGTCGAAGTAGCGCGCGCACAGGACGATAAGCAGCAAAACGGCGACAAGGCCCGCCAGGAGAACCATCGTTTCCGTGGTCTGAGGGCCCGCGGTCAGCGCATTACGGATCGCTTCCAGCGGCGGCTGGCCGCCGAGCGGTCCGACGGACACAACGTTGGCGGTCGGCAGGCTCACAACTCGCTCTCCGACAAGGTGTCGGCCCGGGTCAGCTCATACTGGCCAATGCGGAGTTCTCGCAGCAGGTCTCGCGCCCTCTCGATCAGGTCTGCATCGGCCGGCTCAGTCGCGTCGGCTGCGAACCGATCCAGGGCCGCGCGGAGCTCGCGCCGCGCCCGATCGTGGGCCTTTTCATCGGGCACGACGCCCTGGCGTGGGGACTCGATCGGTGACACGCCGGGCAGCGGCCGTTGCTGTGACAAGTTCCGTACCGTCTTTCGGGCCAAGTGCCGAACGCGGTCCACCGGGTCGTCCAGCAGTGGTTCGAGGTCGTGCCGGAACCGCCGGGCCAACTCTTCGTTGATGATCTGCAACACGAGAATCCGATCGCGCGGATCCGCTGATCGCAGGTACGATTTCAGCCGTGGTTGCCAGATGTGGGCGTGTTTGCGTAACACCGCAATCAGTTCGCCGCGCGGGGCTGGG
>JBHHZX010000007.1:0-23022 GCA_046758265.1 Phycisphaerae bacterium | reverse complement strand
TGGTCGTGGGAACTGCCTCTGTCGACAGGGCGGGGCTTTGCAGGTTGACGCCTGTCGCCGGCTGCGGCGTAATTGCGGTCAGGCGGCGATCAAGACGACGAACACGTGGGGCAGGTGGAGTTGAACGATAATCGCGATCGTTTCAATGGGCTTCTGCAATTCTCAGCGGTGTCGGGTTTCGTGCGATGAAGCAGGCTCGCGCGAGTGAGATCCGACCGCTGGTGACGTGCGCTCTGCTGATGGAGGCCACGTTCCTGTCGCTCCATTTCGCCCGGGCGCCGGCTGAGCAGGTCGCGTTGGTGTTGCTGAGTTACCTCGTGAGCGGATTGGCGTTCGGCTGGCTGCTGTGGCGCCTCCGCAGCGGGGAGGCTTACACTTCGTCGCGCTGGACGATCCCGGTCATAGTCGCGGGGGCGGTGATTTTTCGGCTGACTCTGTTGCCACTCCCGCCCGCGGCGAGCCAGGACGTCCAACGCTACCTTTGGGAAGGGCTGGCGCGGTTGCGCGGCTTCTGTCCGTACACCCTCGCGCCAAGCGCGAAGGAACTTGCCCCGCTCGCAGCCGAGTATCCGGCCGTGTGGCGGTCGATCAACCACCCTGACCTTGCCGCCGTCTACCCGCCTTTTGCGCAGTCCCTGTTCCTGTGCAACGCGGCGGTGTTTGGCGGCTCGTTGCTGGGCTGGAAGGTGATTCTCCTCGTGTTTGACGGTTTGCTGGCCGCCGGCCTTTGGCTACTGCTAAAGGGACGGTCGTTGGCGATGATAGGCCTGGCCGGCGTGCTCTGGTGTCCGTTGCTCCTTTTGGAGACGTACGAAGGCGGACACCTCGACCTGATCGGGGCGGCGTTGATGGTGCTCGCCATTGTCGCGCTCGACCGCGGGCGCGCGATCCTGTCCGGGCTCGCTCTGGGTCTCTGCATCAACGTCAAGTATTTGTGGCCGCTCTTGCTGCTGATCGTTCTGGCCCGTCAGGCGGCGCGCCAACGGCGCGGCGTCGTGTTGGTCACGGTGGCTGCGGCAGTGGCGGTGGCGGTCTGGGTTCCCTACCGATCCGGATTCGAGAGCGCCGTCGCCACCGCGAAGGTCTTCGCCGAAAGCTGGACGTTCAACGACGTGATCTTCGAGGTGTTGCGAGGGCTTCCCGGCCCGCGCTGGGTGCCGATGGCGTTCGTTCTCGGCTGTTTGGCAAGCCTGGCGGCCCTACTGGCGCTGCGCCGACCGCGAGACATCTGGCTTGACGCCTGGCTGCTGATGGGCGCCGCGCTGCTTTTCAGCCCGGTTGCCTACCCGTGGTATTTTCTTTGGATCGTGCCCGGGCTGGCGATGCGCCCGCCGACCTGGCTGGTTGTGTGGGTGCTGAGCGTCCCCGCATTGCACCTGGTAGACTGGCAATATGTGAGCACCGGGCGATGGGATCCGATGCCCTGGTTGTGGACGAGGGTCGGAGTTATTCCCGCCGTGCTCTTGATCAGGGCTTGGTGGCAACGACTCGGCCGTCGCGACCGTGGGGGACTCCCGCCGACTGCGTTGGCCCGGCAACAACTCCGATGAGACGCGACGCCACCATTGCGGTCATTATCCCTGCCTTTAACGAGGAGCAGGCCATCGGCCAGGTCATCGCCGCGATCCCGGATTGGGCGGATGACATCGTGGTGGCGGACAACGGCTCGACGGACCGCACCGCCGAAGTTGCCGAGCGCCGTGGCGCGCGCGTCGTGCGTGAGCCCCGGCGTGGTTATGGCTCGGCTTGCCTGGCCGCGGTCGCCGCTCTCGTCGAGCCGCAGGTCGTTGTCTTTCTTGACGGCGACTATAGCGACCATCCCGAGGAAATGCCGTTGCTGGTCGATCCAGTCATCAACGGCGACGCGGACCTGGTCATCGGCTCGCGTGTGCTGGGCCGGTGCGAGCCCGGGGCGCTCACGCCGCAGGCCCGCTTCGGCAACTGGTTGTCGTGCAGGCTCATGTACTGGTTCTGGGGCGTCAGGCACACCGACCTCGGCCCGTTTCGTGCCATTCGTTACGACAGTCTCAAGCGATTGAGCCTGCGCGATCCCGACTACGGCTGGACGGTTGAGATGCAGGTCAAGGCCGCCCAACAACAGCTACGCGTTCGAGAAGTGCCCGTCAGCTACCGTTCGAGAATCGGGAAATCGAAGGTTTCCGGCACGCTGCGCGGCATGGTGGGCGCCGGCACGAAAATCCTCCTCACGATCTTCGCTGCCGCGCTCGAATCGCGACGGCAGTGCGGCACGCGGCGACCGTGCCAGCGGCTCGTGATCTTCACGCGTTATCCCGAAGCCGGGAAGGCGAAGACCCGCCTCATTCCGATGCTGGGGGAAGCCGGCGCCGCGAAGCTACAGCAGGATATGACGCAACACACCCTGGCCTGGGCCGAGCGGCTCAAGCGCAGCGGCGAGGCTATGGTCGAGGTGCGCTTCGAAGGGGGAAGCGAAGCTTCGATGCGGTCACGCTTCGGCTATGGTTTTTATTACGTGCCCCAAGGGCAGGGGGACTTGGGCGCCCGCATGGCTCGGGCCGCGGGCGAAGCGTTTCACGGCGGGGCCGATGCCGTTGTCATGGTCGGCACGGATTGCCCCGACATCACCGCGAACTTGGTGAGAAGTGCTTTCGAAGCGCTGCGAATAAACGACCTCGTGCTGGGCCCGGCGCATGATGGCGGCTATTACCTGATCGGACTGCGGCGACCGATCCGAAGCCTGTTCGCGGACACGGCGTGGGGAACGGGCAGAGTTTTGGAAGAAACGGTAGGGCGCGCGACAGAGCTGGGCATCTCGTATACACTTCTCCAGGAACTCCGCGACGTGGACCGACCGGAGGACCTGCCCGTCTGGCAACGGGCCGCCAGACGCCGAGGCTTTTCCCGGAAACGGCTTGGTTCGGGAAGAAGAGCGGACCGCCATCGGTTGAAGTAACTGGGCCGTAGTTCCCAGGGAAGCCCCACGCGCCTAACTGACTGTCGGCACTGGAGATATGCGACCGGCCCAGATCGGTGCCGGAACGTCTCAGAGATTCGTCTACGACGGTCGTCACAACCCCGGCGCCGACCAGAGCTCGTACGATCGACGCCCGCTGAACGAGGGAGTGCGCGAAGGTGATCAAGCGCTACGTTCGCTGGCTGCATACGCAGTGGCCCGCCGGGACGGTCGAGCGGCTGCCTGCTGTCAACGCGGACGGCTCGACCAACGTGCCGGGGCTGTACGTGGTCGGCGATCTGACCGGCATCCCCCTGCTGAAGTTTTCGGCCGACACCGGCGCCCGCGCGGTGCAAACCATCATCAACAGGCCGTCGTTTCAGCAGCGCGACGCGCGCGACCCCGACGTGCTCGATCTGGCGATCGTCGGTGGCGGCGTCTCGGGTTTTGCCGCCGCACTGGAGGCCAAGAAGCACGGCCTGAGCTTTGAGCTGTTGGAAGCGTCGGAGCCGTTCTCGACGATCGTCAATTTCCCCAGGCGGAAGCCGATCTACACCTACCCGATAGAGATGGCGCCCGCCGGAGAGTTGCAGTTTCACGAGAAGTCGCAGATCAAAGAGGGGCTGATTGAGGATCTGCACGACCAGACGCTGCGGGCCGGAATCGAACCGAGAATGGCGCGCGTCGAGCGGGTCAAGCGCGTCGGCGGTGCGCTGGAATTACACATCGCCGGTGGAGAAAACGTCCGCGCCCACCGTGTCATCGTCGGGATCGGACGCTCCGGCAACTTTCGCAAGCTCGGTGTGCCGGGCGAGGAACTCGACAAGGTCTACAACCGGCTGCACGATCCGAAGGATTTCTGTGGCCAGAAGGTGCTGGTCGTGGGCGGCGGTGACAGCGCGTTGGAAGCGGCGATCGCACTGGCGAGCTGCGGCGCCCATGTGACGCTGAGCTACCGCAAGCCCGAGTTTAGCCGCCCGAAGCCTGAGAACATCGAAAAACTCAACCAGCTTGTCACTGACCCGGCGGCGGACGTCCAGGTCGAGGAACCAACCTCGGAGCGGGTGACGACCGCCACCGGCGGCTTTCTGGGTGAGCACCGCAAGCGGGGCTCACTCCACCTCATGCTGCCGAGCCGCGTCAAGGAAATACGCGTCAGCGAAGTCGTCGTTGCCAACGCCGACGGAAAGCACGAAACGATCCCCAACGACGCGGTTTTCCCGATGATCGGTCGCGAGCCGCCGCTCGATTTCTTCCGGCGCTCGGGCGTGCGCATTCGCGGCGAATGGCAACGGGGCACGTGGCTTGGCTTCATTGCCTTCCTGCTTTTCTGCACGTGGCTCTATCACTGGAAAGCCCATCTTCTACCGTGGGAGTGGCCCAACCCCGCTCCCCTGTGGGACTGGATCGCCACTTGGCCCGGCGTGATCGGCCAGTGGGCCAGTACGCCGGCCAATTTGCTCGGCACGCTGAAGATCTCGGCCTCGAGCGGCTCGTTCTACTACACTCTGGCCTACGCCCTGCTCGTGGTCATCTTCGGGTTCCGCCGCATCAGACGCCGCAAGACCCGTTACGTAAAGGTGCAGACGTACACGCTGATGGCGGTGCAGTGCATCCCGCTGTTCCTGCTACCTGAAATCCTGCTGCCCTGGGCCGGCCACAACGGCTGGTTCATGCGGGACACCGCCGTAGGAGCGCTCGCCGACCACTTTTTCGAGCCCTACGACGCGCCGTCGGTTGACGAGCTGGCAGCGGCGGGGGTTGCCGACATTGCAGAATGGCCCGAGCCCGGCGGGGTCGAGCGGGCCTATTGGCGGGCCTACGGTTTCATCCTCGCGTGGCCGCTGATGGTGTGGAACGTTTTCACTGATCAGCCACTGTGGGGCTGGATCATCATCGGCTTCTTGCAGACGTTCGTGGTCATTCCCTGGCTGATCTACTACTGCGGCAAGGGCGCCTACTGCGGCTGGATCTGCCCGTGCGGCGCGCTGGCCGAGACGTTAGGCGACACCCATCGGCACAAAATGCCCCACGGACCGTTCTGGAACCGAATGAATATGCTCGGGCAGGCGATCCTCGTTTTCGCGTTCGTGATCCTGCTGCTGCGCATCGTCGCGTGGATCTGGCCCGACTCGGCGACGGAGGCGCCGTACCGCGCCTTGGCGGGTGGAATTCCGCTGGCGAATTACGCCTGGTTCGTGGATCTGCTGCTGGCAGGCACGGTCGGCCTGGGGTGCTATTTCTGGTTCTCCGGGAGGATGTGGTGTCGCTTTGCGTGCCCGCTGGCCGCCCTGATGCACATTTACGCCCGCTTCTCGCGTTTCCGAATCCTCGCGGACAAGAAGAAGTGCATCAGTTGCAATGTCTGTACGTCGGTCTGCCACCAGGGCATCGACATCATGAACTTCGCCAACAAGGGCCTGCCGATGGAAGACCCCGAGTGCGTCCGGTGCAGCGCCTGCGTGCAGATGTGCCCGACCGGCGTGCTGACGTTCGGCCAGATTGATCGCAAAACCGGTGAAATCCTGAGAACTGACCCGCCGTGGCTGGCCGCTTCACCGGTACAGATGGCCGAGCTGACGGTTAACGGAAAGCCGCTGGGCGGCGGGAGCTAAACCGTGGCGGCACGCGTGCCGGTGGTAATCCGCCCGCTCCACGTGATGCCGGGAGGAGCTTGCGAGCAGGTATTGACTGTCAGGGTTTGATCGGAGCAACCATGGCTGTTGAAGAACGCGACCACCGTATGGCGGTGACCAATTATCCCACGAGCGACCTTGCGTATGAGGTCGAACGCGAGGTGCGATCCCGCTACGCCCGCGCGGCAGAACGTGTCGAGGCGGGACTGTGTTGCTCCAACAGCAGCTTCGACGACCGCTATCTGGAGGCTTTGCCGAAAGAGATTATCGAGAAGGATTACGGCTGCGGCGACACTACGGCGTGTGTCGGGACGGGGGAAACCGTCGTGGATTTGGGCTCGGGCGCGGGGAAAGCCTGCTACATCCTGGCCCAGAAAGTCGGCCCGAAGGGGCGCATCATCGGCGTGGACTTCAACGAACCGATGCTGGCCCTGGCGCGCAAGTATCAGCGGCCGATCGCCGAAAAGCTGGGCTACGCCAACACCTGTTTCGTCAAGGGGCGGATCCAGGACCTGGCGCTCGACCTGGAGAAGCTGGAAGCGTGGCTGCGGCGCAACCCGGTCGATTCGGCCGAGCGCCTGTTCGAGCTCGAGAGCGAATGCCAACGGCTGCGGCGCGAAGAACCGCTGATCGCCGACAATAGCGTGGACATCGTGGTTTCCAACTGCGTGCTGAACCTGGTGCGGCAGGATCAGAAGAAACAGCTCTTCGCCGAGATCCTCCGCGTCCTCAAGCCGGGCGGCAGGGCGGTTATCTCCGACATCACCTGCGACGAAGATCCGACGCCGGCCATTCTCAATGATCCGGTGCTCTGGAGCGGCTGCATCGCCGGCGCCTTCCGCGAGGACCGGTTTCCAGAGATGTTTGCGGAGGCGGGCTTTTGCGGCGTCGAGATCCTCTCGCGACAACAGGAACCCTGGCAGGTGATCGATGGCATCGAGTTCCGGTCGATGACCGTCCGCGCGTTCAAGGGTAAGGAAGGCCCGTGCTTGGAACGAAATCAGGCCGTCGTTTACAAAGGCCCCTGGCGCACCGTGCGCGACGACGACGATCACACCTACCACCGGGGCAAGCGAACGGCCGTGTGTGACAAGACGTTTCGGCTGCTGACCAATCCGAACGGTCCGTACGCCGCGCACGTCGATCCTGTGCCGCCGCGCGAGGAAATCGCGCTCGACGACGCCGAACCCTTCGACTGCGACAGGGCGGAACCGCGACATCCGCACGAAACGAAGGGTCAGGAATACAAGGCGACGAAGCTGGCAGGCGGTAGCCGGTGTAACGGCGCATCCGCGTGCTGTTAACCGCGAGCGGGCACGTGGGATAGGCAAAACCAGGGAGTTTGCCATTGTGACGACCGCAGTACTGATCGTGGCCGTAGCTTGGCTGGCCTACAGCAACGGGGCCAACGACAACTTCAAGGGCGTGGCCACGCTGTACGGCAGCGGTGCTGCAACCTACCGCACCGCGCTGGTTTGGGCCACCGGCGCGACGGTCGCGGGCGCGTTGCTGTCCGTCGCCCTAGCCGAGTCATTGGCGCAGAAGTTCGGCGGCAAAGGTTTTGTGCCGCAGGAACTGCTCGGTTCGCCCGCGCTCCTGATCGCGGTGAGCCTGGCTGGTGCCGTCACGATCATCTCCGCCACGTGGCTGGGCCTGCCGACATCAACGACGCACGCCCTGACCGGAGCGTTGCTGGGGGTGGCGCTGGTGAGCGGCGGCGATCTCAAGCTGGCGGGCCTATGGGCCAACTTCTTTCAGCCCATGTTGCTGAGTCCGTTGCTCGCCGTCGTCGGCACGGCATCGCTGTATCTGATTCTCCGCAGGATTCGACACGCAGCGAACGTCACGCGCGAGACTTGTATCTGCCTCGGTGAAGCTGACACGCGGCCGGTGGCGATTGCCGAGAAAGGCGCGACCGTGGCGGTCCTCACGCCGCCCAGCGGCCTGTCGATCACGGTCGGCGAGAGCGCGGCGTGCCACGAACGCTATCGTGGCCGCGTTCGCGGGATCGTTGCAGAGCGGTTGGCCGACAAGGCCCACTTTGCCAGCGCGGCAGCAGTGTGCTTCAGCCGGGCGGTGAACGATACACCGAAGATCGCCGTGTTATTGCTGGCCGCCGGTGGCAGCCGAGCACTCAGCACGCTGACGCTTGTGACCGTGGCGATGGTTCTAGGCGGGCTGCTGAGTGCCAGGAAAGTTGCGGAGACGATGAGCCGCCACATCACGAGCTTGAATCCCGGCCAGGGGCTGACAGCAAACTTGATCACCGCATTGCTGGTGCTGGGGGCCTCGCGACTGGGCCTGCCGGTCTCGACCACGCACGTTTCGTGTGGCTCGATCTTCGGCATCGGAATCGCAAACCGGAAGCCCGACTGGAACACAATTACGCAGATTGCGCTGGCCTGGCTGACGACGTTGCCGCTGGCCGCGCTCCTCGGTGCGATCGTCTTTTCATTACTCAGCTAGTGGAGTCGATTCCAGACATGACGACGTGCGTACCACTCACGGTCAACAGCCAAAACGCCTTCGATCGGGACGTCGAAGAAGCTGCCGACGGCGGCCTGCGCGGCAGGTCGATTCAAACCGTGCAGGTGAACATCGGCCTCAAGTGCAACCTCGCGTGCCAGCACTGCCACGTCGAGTCTTCGCCCAAGCGCACGGAAGAGATGGACTGGCCGACGACGGCCCTGGTGCTTGACGCGGCTCGGCGGAGCGGAGCCCACACGCTCGACATCACCGGCGGCGCGCCGGAAATGCACCCGCACTTCCGCCGTTTCGTCCAAGCGGCTCGTGAGCTGGGCCTGCACGTGATGGTTCGCACGAATCTGACGATCATGTTGGAGAACGGGTACGAGGACCTGCCGGAGTTCTTCCGCGAGCAGCAGGTCCACTTGATTGCATCACTGCCCTGCTATCTCGAAGAAAACGTGGACAGGCAACGTGGCAAGCACGTCTACGTCGAAAGTGTTGAAGTGCTCAAGCGTCTTAATGCTGTCGGCTACGGAACCCGTGAAGAGCTTCCCCTGGACCTGGTTTACAACCCGTTGGGGCCCAGCCTCCCGCCGCCCCAGACTAACCTGGAACAGGCTTACCGCCGTGAGCTTGCCGCCCGGTTCGGCATCAAGTTCACAAAACTCATCACGATCACGAACATGCCCATCGGGCGGTTCTTGCACGACCTGCGCCGACAAGGCAAGGCCGCCCACTACTGGCAACTGCTGAAGGGTCGGTTTAACGCCGAAACCATCGACAGCCTGATGTGCCGGCACCAGTTGCACGTGGGGCACGACGGCACGGCGTATGATTGCGACTTCAACTACGCCTTGGGCCGGCCGGTAAACCCCGAGGCGGGAATGCACATACGCGACTTCGATCCAGATACGTACGTTCGTCGGCGCATTGCCACCGGCGAGCATTGTTATGGCTGCACGGCCGGGTGTGGGTCGTCGTGCGGCGGCGCGCTCGTGTGACGTTCGGCGCCCCCATGTAACCGATGGAGCGCGCCCGGGGCCAGGCTTCCAGTGGGAACAAACCCATGCGAATGATCTTTGTTGTTGCAATCGCGCCGATGTCTATCCTATCGGCGGCAGCACAGTGTGGCGCACAAACAACCAAACAGCGACCCGCGTCCGTGGACCATGCCACCTTCGATGGAATCCTCAAGAAAAATGTTTGCGACGAGCGTGTTGATTACCTCAGTATCCGGCGTCACCACTGGAAAGAGCTGCGTGACTACCTGGACCGGCTGGCCGAGGTCAACGCGGGCGCGCTGCCCCGTAATGAGCAGTTGGCGTACTACATCAATCTTTACAACGCCACGGTGATCGACGCGGTGATCCAGCGATTCAAGGTGGGCTACTCGCTGTCGCGCGCGGAGTTTGGCGTGTTTCGTGAACCGCTCGTGCGACTGCCAGGCCGCACGGTGTCGCTCAACGATCTGGAAAACAAGATTATCCGGCCGACATTCAAGGAGCCGCGTATTCACGTGGCCCTGGTGTGTGCGGCGCGCTCATGTCCGCCGCTCCTGCCGCGCGCGTACGGCGCCGAGGACCTGGAGACGGTGTTGGCGGAGGGCATGCGCCGCTTTGTGAACGATCCAACGCACAACAAGATCGATGCCGAGCGAAAGAGACTGCGGCTCTCGCGCATCTTCGACTGGTATGCCGACGACTTCGGGGGTCGGGATGCTTTGCCGAAGTACCTCGCCAAGTACACCGATGCCAAGCTTGCAGGAGCCAAGGTTGGTTTCCTCGAGTACTCCTGGGACTTGAACATCGCCCCGCCGCGCGAGGGAAAGTGGGTTGCCATCGCGGCGGATAAAGCCGAGCTGCGTTCGGCGCCCGACAACGGTCTGAGCGTTGGATCAGCCGCCGCCGGCGAGGTCTTCAGAGTGCTCGAAGAGCAGAACGGGTGGGTTCGCATCGAGCGGCCGTTTGACCTGGGCCACGCCTGGCTCGCGCGGCGGTCGGCTAGGCCGTTTCGCCTCGCCAACCCGTAGTGTATGGCACGCGCGTATTGTAGCGCTATCGGATGCAAGCGTGCGCCGCCGCTCAAGGCGCACGCCGCGAACATTACGGACCGCAGGACCGCTGACCGAACCTGGCGCTCCCGGGCTCCCAGCCAGCCTTTCCTCGCGCCGCGCCGGAAGTGCATTGGTCATCCATCTTCCAGGTAGCCGAGCACCTGCAACCGACGCAGTTCCTCCGGCGACAATTCCACGGCGGAGTCTTCGCCGCGCACGTGGGCGAACATCTTCATGAGGGCCAGGTCCAGCTCCTGAGCCATGCGTCTGGTTCGTTCGGGATCGATGCTGTGCAAGTCCGCCTGTTCGCGAGGGTCGGCAACGAGGTTGAACAACTTGTCCGACCCGTTCGCAGAACGGATCAGCTTATAACCGCCTTGCAACCACCCGCGCAGTGGCCTGCCCCAAAAGTTGCCCTGGAAGACGATCGGGTGATCCTCGTCAACCACCCCGTTCATCAGGCTGACAAGGCTTTTGCCGACGAAGGCCGGATCGGGCTCGACTCCGGCCAGTTCACACAGGGTTGGGGCCAGGTCGACGTGTCCAACCACCGACGAGACGCGCCGCCCCACGGTTCCTTTCCCGGCGCGGATGATCAACGGAACGTGCACCAACTCCTCGTAGAGCGTGTGCCCGTGTTCAAAACCGCCATGGTCCAGGAATTCCTCCCCGTGGTCGGCCGTCAGCGCGACGATCGTGGAGTTCGCCAGCCCGAGCTGCTCCATCTCATCGAGCAGCCGGCCCACCTCGTGATCGGTGTAGGCCACCTCACCATCGTATAGGCGCTCCGCCCGCCGGACGGTCGCGTCGTCGAAGTGAACCAACCCTTGACGGTACCCTGCGATCTGTCGCCGCGTCCCGAAAACCCAACTGTTATCATCGCGATCCTCGGGGGCGGCGAACCGCTGCCGGTACTGCGGCGGCGGAGCATAGAGGAGGTGCGGGTCAAAATAATGGACCATCAGGAAGAACGGCTGGTCCCGATGCGACTCTAACCACGCGAGCGCGGCGTCCGTGGTCGGCCTTGCCGGACGCACCTGGACGTTGCTCGGGTAGACCTCGAAGTCCACGTCCGTGAAGCCCTGGGTCATGCCGAACGACCCGGTGAGAAAATCCACGTTGATCACGGCGGCGGTTGCATATCCGTGGTCGCGGAAGCATTCTGCCACGGTTCGAACCGGATCCGGCAGCTTCCGGAGTTTCTCGATTGGCAGGTGCCCGCCCGCACCGTGCTGCGGCGGGTACAGCGAAGTCAGGATCGAGGCGCAGGCCGGCAGCGTCCACGGCGCGTGGCTATATGCCTGGTCGAATCGCACGCCCGTCGCGGCCAACTCGTCGATCCGCGGGGTGGCGCCGAGCTGGCCGCCATAACATCCCAGCTTATCGACGCGGACGGTGTCCAGGATGATCAGAAGGACGCTGCGACGCGGGGTGTCTTTCGCCTCCGGCTGCCGCGAACAGCTCGCCAGTGGCAGCGCCAACGCGGCAAGCCCGGCAAGCATGACACGGTTGAGCTTCACTGGCATGAGTAGCTCCGAACGCCGGTCCCTGGGGGCGACAAAAAGCCTGCAACCTGGAAGGTCAAACGAGCACGCAGTATATCAAAATTAGCAATATATCTATGAGAGGACTGTCTGCGTCCAGCGAACTGCAATCTCGCTCGACGGCCTTCAGTTCTGCCTGCTCCAGACCGGTCCGCAGGCGTCAGTGGCCGACCCTGTGAGGTGGTCGGAGCGACCCGCAGTGCGGCCGCGCTGGCCGAGTACTGGTCGGGACTGCCCAGAGCCGGCAAAAATGCAACCATGCGGATTCGGGACGCCAGCGAGAACGACTTTCAGGCTTGCTTGCCGTTACTTCGGCAGCTCCGGCCGGCGCTCGGCCCGAGCGCCGCCGCCCGACGGCCCGTGGTCCAAGCGCTCGAGTCGGTTTTCTGCCGTCCGCTCGAGATAGCTCAGGCAAAACTCGTACTCGTCGAGGAGGATAAGCGAGTCACTCTTTGGCATGAAGGCCACGGGCAAGCCGCTCCACGCGTTCGTCGCTCCACGGCAAGACAACACGGACCTGACGATCGGTATCCTTGCCGAAGCAGTCGAACGCCGCCAGCAACAAGTGGTTTACGATCCAGCGCAGGTCTGTGCTCTGGCCGGGGCTGTAAGCCTCGCATTCCCATGCAGGCGGTCCATTCAGTTCGCCTTCCGGTCGCTGCGTTGGCGGCTCTAGCTTGATGAGCGACAGGTTGAGGTAGCGGGTGAAGACGGTGTACCTTTCCGGCACGTATCGGGTGTAACCGGGCACGGTGGTTGTCCGCACCGTATAGGTGCGGTACGGGCCATAATAGTAGGTGCGATAGGTTCGCCCCGGTCTGTGCACGGGGACCATACGGGTGGCGGTCCGCCCGGGATCGATCGAAAAACTGCAGGACAACAGATACGCCGCCTGTTCTGGGGGCGCGAGCGTGTAATCGCGCTCGCGCAGGAGCTTTGCGAGCTTGGCTGACACTTCCGCTTCCAGCAAAGACTGTGCGTGAGGCGCGGCCACGACTATGCCGATGGGGTTTTCCTCCCCCGGCCCGGGGAATGGGACGCTCGAAGAGAGATAAGCGGTCAAACGCACATCGACCTGGGCGCAGCCCGCGGAGAGGACGGCAACCGTGGTCCACAGCAGGAGCGACGGCGGTAGGTGTTGAGCCCGCATATTTACTCCGCGCGCGTCACAACTATTCTATCTTCATTCGCCTCCGGAACTCTATCAAGGCAGCGCGGTGCGTCGTCGCTGCCGGCTTCGGGCTCGCCGGCACATTGCCGATCGAACGATGCTCCGACGGCAGGCCCCGGGGTTCGCGCGCTCCCGCCCCCTGGATGAGCTTGCGGACGCCGGCAGGCTCCGCTTCGGGCGAGTGCGCGCCGGTTGAACACACTTGCTCGGTTGGAGGGTGACGCCGGGAGCGTCTTGCCGTCGCGTCCGGTGCTCAGCAGCAGTTGGACCCCGCCGCAGGCAAGACCATCTCGCCGAGACTTCCCAGGAGGAGCGACTCGACGAGGTCGCTGCGCGTGCGGCGTTGGGGCCCCGAGCCAAGGAGGTAAGGATCCGGAACCCGGAAGACCGCGCTTAGCGGGCGAGGGTTGACAGCCCTGGCCGGTCAGGTAAACAATGGCGTTCCGCGGTCAACCGTAAGTGCGAACGAGGGGGCAGGTGTTCGATTGTGGGTAGGATCTCGAGAAGAATAGCCGCCTTCTTGCGATGGCTGTTCTCGCCCGAAGAGTTGCCCGCGCCGCCGGGCGAAAGCCAACCCGCTAGCTCGCGGGAGCCGAGGTTCGTGGGCTGGCTGCTCGCCGGCGACGAGCTTGTTGGTGACCACCCGCGGGAACGGCGCGAAGCCCGCCGCCAACGATTCTTGTCGTGGGTTTTGGCTTCCGAGAGGCTTCCCACGTTGCTCGACGAGCCGCGCGGAGCTGGGGGGCGCCTGCCACGTTTTTGGACTTGGCTCTTCGGTGGCGAAGCGCTTCCGCAACAGGACAAGGCAAGACGCCAGACAGTTTCCCAGCCCAGGTTCCTGCGTTGGATCCTGGCGTCGGAGGCTTGTCCGCAGGGCCGGACGCCGCTGACCCCGCGGCGCCCAGGATTCTTGCAGTGGCTCCTTTCGCCGGGGGTATGTCCGGAGGCCCGGACGCCGGCGGCCCGGGGACACGCAGGGTTCCTACGTTGGCTCGTTTCGCCCGAGGTATGTCCGCAGGACCGGGCGCCGCTCCCCCTGCGGCGTAGGGGTGTGCTGCGCTGGTTACTATCACGCGAGAAACTGTAGACCCCATCGAAGATGGAACACACCAAACATATTATTCGAGCCGTGCTGCTGCTGGCCGTGATCGCGGTGGCATTCGTCTTCGTGCGGCATTTTGCCATCCCGGAGTCCTTCGGGGAGTATGGACATTACCGGTACAGAAGTGTCGACGAGCACCGATCCAAACCGCCTGTTCACGGTGCGCCGGAGGCATGCCTGGAGTGCCACGATGAAGAGGGGGAGATTTGGTCGGAGGGCAAGCACGGCTCGGTCGCCTGCGAAGTCTGTCACGCCCCGCTCGGCAGCCATGTCGAGGCGAACGAGCGGGTGGCGCCGATGCTCGTCCAGCGGACCTACGACCTGTGCGCGTGGTGCCATCGGAGACTCGTGGCCCGGCCGAAAGATTTCCCACAGGTCGTGATTCCGGGCCACGGAACCGAAAAAGGTGCCGAGATGTCCGAAGATATGTGCCTGGAGTGCCACGATGCCCACAACCCCAGCGAGTGATTCGCAGCCGGCCAGCGTTTGGGAATCGCTTCCGCCGCGCAGCACTCGACGCGAGTTCATCAAACGCAGCGCGCGGGCGGCCGGCGCGGGCGTCGCAGCGCTGGTGATTCTCGACCTGCCCGAATCGGCAGACGGAGCGAGGCAGGCTACTCAGCCGGCCGAGACCGCGCCCGCCCGCCCGGCCGATGCATATGATTGGACGAAGCACCGCTACGTCTATCTGATCGACACCCGCAAGTGCATCGGCTGCGGTTCTTGCGTGCGGGCCTGCTCACGGGAGAACGACGTGCCGGAACATTACTTCCGCACCTGGGTGGAGCGCTATCAGTTCTCGCGCACCGGCGAGACCCTGGTGGACTGCCCCAACGGAGGTAAGGAGGGCTTTGAGTCATCGGTGACCGGTCAGGAGGTGACCAAAGCCTTCTTTTTCCCGAAGCTCTGCAACCAGTGTACGTTTACACCCTGCGTCCAGCTCTGCCCGGTGGGGGCATCGTATCGCACGCTTGACGGCGTGATCCTGGTGGACGAGAAGCGGTGCATCGGCTGCGGCTACTGCGTACAGGGCTGTCCGTACGGAACCAGGTTCATCCATCCGGAAACAGGTACCGCCTCAAAGTGTACCTTGTGCTACCACCGTCTTGCGCGAGGACTCACGCCGGCCTGCGTGCAGGCCTGCCCTGTTGAGGCGCGGATGCTGGGGGACACCAAACAGGTGGGCGACAAGGTCGCCGAGATCATTGCCACTGAGAGGGTACAGGTGCTGCAGCCCGAGCTCTTGACCGAACCCAACTGTTTCTACCAGGGCCTTACCAGGGGGGCACGCTGATGGGCGAGCACGGTGGCTTCCTGTTCCCAAACGACCTGCACATCCTCTGGCAGTTGATGATCGTGATGTACCCGTACGTCACCGGGCTGGTTGCGGGTGCCTTCATCCTCGCATCCCTGTACCACGTTTTCCATCGTAATGAGCTGCGGCCCATCGGAAGACTCTCGCTCGTCGCCTCGCTGGGCTTCCTGCTCTTTGCCCCGATGACACTCCTGTTGCACATCGGGCACCCGGAACGCTGCTTTAACATCATGCTGACGCCGAACTTCTCCTCCGCCATGGCGATGTTCGGGTTCATCTATGCCGGTTACATGGCCCTGCTGCTCTTCGAGATGTGGCTGGTCCACCGCGAGGACATCATCATGCTGGCCAGCCGCAGCCAGGGTATTAAGCGCTGGTTCTACAAAGGCCTCGCGCTGGGGGTCTACGATGTCTCAGAGGAGGCCAAACGAGTGGATCACGGCGTGCTGGTCGTGCTGGCCGCGCTCGGGGTGCCGGCGGCCGCGCTGCTGCACGGCTACGTGGGTTTCATCTTCGGCGCTGTGAAGGCCAACCCCTGGTGGTCCACGCCTTTGATGCCGATCATCTTCCTGTGTTCGGCGATTGTCTCGGGCATCGCCGTGGTGATCATCCTCTACCAGATCGGGATGAAGTTCTCCGGCCGGCGCATCGATGCGCCCTGTATGCAGTCCCTGGCCCGGTGGCTCTGGCTGTTCGTCATTTTGAGCGTCACCCTGGAGCTGTTGGAGATCATGACGCTGGCCTACGAGCGGGCCGAAGAGTGGACGGTGATCGGACCGCTGCTCGGAGACCAATTGGCCTTTTCCTTTATCGGGATCCAGCTCGTGCTCGGGGCGATGGTCCCGATCATTCTGCTGGGAATCGTGGTGCTCATGAGCCCGTACCTGACCGACCAGATCAGGAATACCTTGTGCTTCGTGGCTTCACTGTTGTTGCTCCTGCAAGTCTTCGCCATGCGGTGGAACGTGGTCATCGGCGGGCAGATCTTTTCCAAGAGCCTGCGCGGGTTCCGCGAGATCGACACCCCCGGCCTTCTCGAGAAAGAGGGGCTGCTTCTGGCAGTTATCATTTTCGTCCTGCCGCTGGTATTCATCGGCCTGTTCAACAGGGTCTTGCCGGTCTTTGAGCCGGCCGATGAAGAGACTTCCGACGGCGCCGAAGCCCAGCCCGGCTGACCGTGCAAGTCTGGGCGGCGCTTCGACCGGACCGGTTGCAGGAGGTGCGTGCGTGCGAGGGTATCGCTGCCGGTACGGTCCCGGCGGCGCGGAGCAGTGACGAATCGAGGCAAGCGTGTGAAGTCCGTCAGTCCGGTTTCGACACGCCGGCGAGGAGAACCGACCATGTGGAAACTCTGTACGTGGTGTGTGGGCGTCGTATTTCTTGGAGGGGTTGTGGTGCTGAGTGCGGCGGGGTCCGGCCCGCCGGAGAACGAGTATGAGTACGTCGGGAGCAAGGCGTGCAAGAAGTGCCATTTGGAGCAGTTCAAGAGCTGGTTGCAGACGAAGATGGCCCGGTCGTTCCACGTGCTCAGGCCGAATTCCGAGCTCAAGCCGAGCAAGAAGACGGGGCTGACAGCAGACTTCATCGAGGAAATCAAGGCGGCCAAGGCGAAGGCTGGCATTGCTCCCGACAAAGACTACACGCAGGATCAGACGTGCCTGAAATGCCACACGACCGGATTTGGCAAGCCTGGCGGATACGCGATTCCGGACCCGACGGACCGCAAGGCGAAGCGCAAGGCGGCGGCTCTGGAAGGGATCGGGTGCGAATCATGTCACGGACCGGGAAGCAAGTACCTGGAGATTTTCAAGGAAATCCAGGACAAACAGCGCCAGTATACGCGCGCCGAGCTATACGCCGCGGGGATGACCAAGATCGCTGCCGAGACCTGCACCGGCTGTCATACGAAGGCGGACAATCCGACGGCGGGCGACGACTATAAGTTCTAGTACGAAGAGCAGAAAGACAAGGACACGCACAAGCATGTCGTGATGAAGCTGCGTAAGGAGTAGAGGCAGAGGGCCTTACTCGCAGTTCGACCGATCGGAAGGACCGTGGCCACGTCTTCGCGCGGTTACGGTCCGCTTATTCGAAAGGGGGCCGTCTCACCGGCGGTCGCTGCCACGTATTGTGCGGTCCGCTGCTTACCGGCCGCGGCCGGCGGGCCCTTTGCGGCGTTGCGGGTCGTGGAAGTAGAGGAAGCGCCAACGTCCGCTCTCGCCGTGGCACACGTTGCACAAGCTGGGGACGACGAACGGGCGCACTTCCAGGCGCATGGCGCGGCGCAGTTCGGGGGTGAGTGAATCGGCGTCCGGAGCTTTGTGGCCGAGCGAACGGCCGTGCGGCAGGTGGCAGGTCAGGCACGCGATGCGTCCGCGGGGATCCTCTTCGCCGTCCGCGTTGAACAGGGGCAGCCCGGCAGGCACAGCGGCGGCGATGCCGGCCGAGATGGGTACGTCGGGGTGCGTCGCGATTGCGGGCGGTCTGGCGGGGCCCGATTTGCTGTGGCAGCCGAGGCAGCGCCGATCAGCCGGCGACCGAGCGTCCGGCGCAGTCTTGGCCGTCCACATCAGCCGTTCCGCGGCGGAGGGGTTGGCGTGTACGCCGTGGCAGGGCTTGCACGCTTCGGCGTCGAGGCCGGCACGCCGCAACGACTCGGCGGAATGCCCGGTCATGGCGATGTGCTCGGCGGTATCGTGGCACTCAAGACACAGCCCAGCGGTCGGGTCCTCCTCTTCGGCACGCACGAGAAATCCGGGCGGGCCCTCGCCACGGTGCGGGTTATGGCAGGTTCGGCACCCGATGGCGTATTCCTCATCCTCGTCACCCAGTGGAACTAAAGGTAGATATTCGTCGTCGGGGTCGAGGTCTTCGGCATCGCGCGGGTGAATGGCGGCGACGTCGCTGTCTGTGCGCCAAGCGGCTTGGGGATGGCAGGCCAGGCAAGCAGCGTCCGGCCCGGTGACGCCGTCCGCCAGACCGTTCGTGAAGAGACGTGCCTCCTCGTCGGCGTGCGGCTGGTGACAGGCCAGGCAGCGGTCGCCTTTTGCGAGCGAGGCTTTCGGCCAGGCTTGAGGATTGCGCCGGAAGTCGTGCGGGCCGTCCTGCACGGTCTCGTGCTCGTCGTGGCATTGGAGGCACAGGTCTTGCGCGGGGGGATCCACTTTCAGCAAAGCGGGGTTCGCCTCGGCGTCGGCGTGGGGATTGTGACACGACTGGCACGTCAACGTGTGATTGAACGGCTTCTTGGGCTTCGCTTGGGCCATGCCGCCCGTGCGGTGGCACACGGTGCACTTCTCCTCGTCGCGCTGGAGCGGCTCGAGGGACGCGGCCCAAAGGGGCTTGGCTACGCCGTGATGCATTGAGTGACAGATCAGGCAGGTTCCAACGTCTCCAAGCTTCTGGCCGCGGGCGTTGACCAGGTCCGGTTGGTCTTCGAAGACGTGGCCGCCAGTCATTTCCTCGCCGTGGTCGTGGCACTCGAGGCACAGCTCTTCGGGAGGCTGACGCAGGAACGACGCCTGCTCGGCCTCATGCGGGTCGTGACAGACGACACACTTGAGCGCCGGGTGGTTGATATCGCCGAGGCGTTTTGACGCGGCCAGCTGTCCGCTGGCATGGCAGGCGATACAGTGGCCCGTGGAATCGAGCGCGGTGCCTTCGGTTGGGCGGGCGAACCGGTGGGCGGTATGGCAACTGCTGCACACGCCGCCAGCCTTCGCCGTGACGCCCAGGATGTTCCGGGTCTGCGGGAAGTTCGTGCGCAGATCATGCACGGAGCCGGCAACACGGCGCTGTTTAATGTGACAACTCACGCACACATCCTGCTGCGCCGGATCAAAAGCCAGCAAGTGCTGCGACCGGCCGCGGTGTGGCGCGTGGCACGTCGTGCAGAGCAATTCGCCGCTCGGCCCAAGCCGGGTTGCGAAACCCTCGGCGACGGCAGGTTGCCCGGCTTGCAGCGTCGCAAGCCGCGCGTGAGCGCTTCGTGTAGCCTCACCGAACAGCGCCGGCGCGAGTTGCCGGTGGCAGGCCAGGCAGAGTTCGTTCGAATCCGGACTGGCAACGAGCAGCGCTTCGTGACGCGCTCCGTGCCCGGTGTGGCAGGCCAGGCACGTGACGCGGGCGCCGGCCGCTTCTGTGCCGACATGCACCAGTTCGCGCGGCAGGTCGATCGGCATATCCCCCAGCGGGTGCATGCCGGCGCCGCGACCGCGGCCGTATTCGGCGTGACACGCCGTACACAGTTCGGCCGGGTCATGTTCGACTCGCAAAAACACAGTGTCCTTGAGAACGTCTCCGGATCCGCCCCGGGTGTGAGCGGAATGGCACGTTCGGCAGACGATCGCGCCGCCGGCCAGCGGCAGATGCTCGGGGACGGTCATGCTCGCGGGCGGTGTAATCCCCGAGCGATGGCCGTGTTCGAGCCATACGCGTCGCCGCGAATCGACCACCGAGCCATCGTGGCAGGACAGGCAGGTTCTGGGTCGCGTGACGGCGGGGTGCTCACGCGTCGTTTCCGGCGGCGACATCACCGGGGTGCTTTCGCCCCGCGCCAGCGGTTCCAGCCATTCCGCGTGACACGCTGTGCAGGCGCGCGGCTGGATCGTCGCCGCAGCACGTGTGCGGCCGGCGAGATTCAATGGCCGACCGGCAGGGTCGAATTCGACCGCGAACTTCCGTACGCGATTCGGCACCAGTTCGGTCAAATACAGATCGCCCGATGTATCGAGCGCAATACCGAACGGCGTATCCAGCTTAAGCGGGTTGCCGGCACCGCTCCGGACCACGTCGATCAGGATACCGGTGGGTCTGAAAACCTGAACGACACCCATGGTGCCGTCCACGACCCAAGCGTTACCGTCGGCGTCGAGCGCAATGCCCTTGGGGCGGTAGAGGTTGCCCAAGTCGGGGCCATACGTGCCGAGGCTGCCGACGACGCGTCCCGTCGCGCTGAGGATCTGCACGCGGCCGTTCAGGACTTCCGTTACGAAGACATCGCCGCGGGCGTTAATTGCGATCGCAAACGGGTGATAGAACTGGCCGAGCGCTTCGCCAACCCGACCGTAGTAGCTGAGCTCTCCTGATTCGGCGTCAAGCCGCGCCAACTGATGATTCTCGTTGTCGGCCAGCCAGCGGGTCTTGCCGTCAAAGCTGATCGCGATGTCGGAGATGTCCGGCGGGGCTTGTCTCCCGCGCTCTGGCAGGCGGATTTCGGTGGCGGGTGTCCCGTCGGCCGTTAGCGCGACAACACGTCGGTTTCCGGTATCGGCGATCCAGAGCCGGTCGGTCCGATCCACCTTGACGCTCACGGGCTGAGAAAGGGGCTGCCCGCCGGCGGCACTGATTTCTCTGAGGAACTCGCCCGTCGCGCCGAACACCAGAATGCGGTCGTTCACGCCGTCGGCGACGTATACGGTTCCGTCGCTAGCGACCGCGACTGAAGTTGGCATGTGCATTGCTGGTTCGCCCGGGTACTTAAACTCCAGAACCGGTGTCGCCACGTACTGATACCGCTCGTTTTCTTGCGCGCGCGCCGAGTCCGCGAGCAGAATGCCGAATAGGAGATAACCTACGACGCGTCCGCCGCCGGAAAGACGCGGTGTGGCGAAGATTCGCTCTGTGAGGCATGTAGCGACGACGACCGCCACGCGTGGACTCCTACGGTTTGCCGGCCGCGTCGTCGGATTGCGGCGTCGTTTCGTCTCGGGGCCGGATGAAGGTCGGCATATGGAACTCACGCCCTTCGACGATGTGCTCGATTGCCTGCATGATCAGTGGCTGAACGAGTGCTTGGACGCGCGCCGGTGGATAGCCGACGGTCGTCAAGTCAACCAGCGCTCCTTCCGGCCTATGACAGTCCGTGCAGTGGAGCGTCGGCTTGCGCCGCAGCGGGTGGACCCTGGTCAGCACGGCTTCCTTTTCCTCACCACGGAGTGAGTCTTTTTGCGACAAGTATTCTTGAGCCGCCGCCTCGCTACCCGGATGCCCGAGCCACGGGCGCCGCGTCTGGGGATCCACCAGCGCCAGTTTCGCCCCGTATTCCCCACGGAAGTGTCGCGGCAATGTCTCACGGGCCGCTTCGAGTAGCGGCGCGAATTCCTCGCTCTCAGCGCGCACGGCGGCAAGGTGATCGGCGAGATGTTTGAAAGCAGGGTCGCCACCGGCCTCGCGGTCGGCCCGGCGGATCAATTCGACGATCTCACGCTGATCAGCGCGGGTCCACTCCGACGATTCCCGCGATCGCGCTTCGACCAGCCAGGCGTAAGCCCGCAGCAACGCGGGCGCCACGCGCTTCCGGCCCGTGCCCAAGTCGTACCACGCCAGTTCAATCGGCTTCTGCTCGGTTTGCAGGTGACACACGCCGCAATGGATGCTGGTGGCGTGCATGTTGAGGAACGCCCGGTCGGCCTTGTTCCGGCCGTGGGGCAGCGGGACGTGACAGCCGGCGCGGGTGCAGTCGTTGAAGGCGTCTGGCTGGAAGCAGGCGTCAATACGGTGGTAGTGGCCCAACGGCGTGCGTGGGTTCTCGGTTACCGTCATGCCGACAAACGCGCTGCCCGGTCGCTGCAGAACCGCATCGTCCAGCCGCAACGGCAGGTCCACGATCTGGGCCGGTGGCGGCGCGCTGAAGATTAACGAATCGAGCAGATACCAAAACGCCCTCCAACTCAGCCACAGGACGATCGCGATCAGCGCGACGGCGTAGATGCGTTTCACCAACCCCAGCAGCAGCCGGCCGATGAGACCCACCTTGCCGCGCCACGCGCCGGACGATCTCGCCGGGGTATTGTCCGGGGAGGCAGAACTAGTCATGCGAATCGACCTCCGCAGTCGAAACGCCCAGCTCGTGGGCGACTTCAAGGACCTGGTCGGAATGTTCTTCGGCAAGCGCCGCGGTGGGTGTTCGTCCGCTCAAGGTCGCGAGTGACAGCGGAAAGACGGCCGGGCTGAGCATTACGTTGATAATATGCAGGATCCCGACGTGGATGACTGCCAGGAACGCCTCGTACGTGTGGGCGATCAGGGCGATGTTGAGCACGCGCCCGCTGAGAAAGCGCGTGGCGATCTGTTCGCCCCACAGCAGCGCGCCGGTTACGCCGAGCAGCGTCGTGCCCCAGAAAACGCCGATATATTCGAATTTCTCTTTGACGCTGAAGCGGCCGAAGGTGGGTGGCTCCTTACGCAAGAACATCAAGTAGGCCAGCAGTTGGCCCATCTTCAGCACGTCGCGGGGGCCAATCCACATCGGCAACGAGGTAATCGCCCGTCTCAGTCCCGGCTGCACGCCGTCCGGACCGGGCACACGCATGCGCGGGAGCATTGTCCACAGGATGTAGATCAGGTGAACGACAAAGCCCACAATCAGCGCGATCCCCACCCAGTGGTGTATTTGCCGCGCCTGACTCAGCCCGCCGAAGTCTTCGATCAGCGCGCGGGCCCAGGCGTGGTCGGCGAACTTCAGCGGGAAGCCGGTTAGCGCCAGCAGCACGAACAGAATTGCGAGCACCCAGTGCTGGATGCGCTGGCACACGGTGAAGCGGGTGAGGCGTCGGCGCCCGTCGGGATGCGCCCACAGCGCGACCGTCAGCCGCTCCATCCGTTCGGCGGCATGGTGCTCGCGGCCGACGATCAGCGCGAACAGCTCGAGAACGACGATCACCATCAATGGCCCGAAGGTCACGGCAGTCAGGATGATGAACGCGGCCGCCAAGGCGTATTCGAGCGTGCCGACCACGGACGGGAGATCGAGGTGGACGGCTGCCGCCGCGAGCGCTTTGTCGGCCCCCGGATGGCACG
>JBHHZX010000006.1:0-23626 GCA_046758265.1 Phycisphaerae bacterium | reverse complement strand
GGAGGCGTCGTGGCGCGCGTCTCGATCATTATTCCAACGAATCGATCGCCGGAGGTGCTCGAACCGTGCCTGCGCAGTATCGCCGCCCAGCGCTGCGACCTGCGCGATGTCGAGGTTATCGTGGTTTTCAACGGGATGGCGGCGGGGACGCCGTGCGCGGCCGGCAAGCGGCCGTTTCGGCTGCACACCGCATCGGTTAATGAAGCGAATATCGGGGCGGCCAAAAACGCCGCGCTCGAGCGGGCGCGCGGCGACCTCATCCTCCTGATCAACGACGACGTGCGGCTGGAGCCGGACTTCGTCGCAGCGCATGCTGCAGCACACCAGCGTCTTGACGCGCCGGCGATGGTGCTCGGCTTGGCACGGTGGCAACGCTACGCGGATGAGACGGTTTTCGATTGCCTGATCCAGACCACCTCGATGATCTTTTTTTATGACCGGATGGCGCCGCGGCGCTGGTACAACTTTCGCCACGCGTGGAACCTGAATCTGTCGGTCCCGCGCAGCTACTGCGAGTCCGTTCGCTACGCGGAGGCCCTCAAGCCGGTGAACTTCGACGACGTCGAATGGGCGTTTCGGATGGAGCGCGAGCACGGCTTGCGGGTGTGGTTCGACCCAGCGGCGGTCGCAGTGCATGACCATCGGTACACGCTCGACAGCTATCTGACTCGCGAGGCCCATCTCGGTCGCATGGCGGTGCTGCTGTGGGAATGCAACCGCGACTGCTTCGGCGCGATCTATAACAGCGAACTGGACGACGCCTTCGTCGCGTATTGCCGGGAGTTCGTCGAGCGCGAGGGGGACCGCGAGGCGGAACTGCTGGCCAGCTTCCGGGCGATCGTCGAGCGTCCGCCCGCTGAACTCGCGTCAGCCACAGAGCTGTGGCCTGATCTCATCCGCGTGCTGTATCACGCGCATCTGCCGCTCAAGCGATTGGCGTTTCGGCGGGGCGTTCTGAACGCGCTGGCAGGTCGCGCGCCGCGCGAGAAGGTGCCAACGGCCCCGTGCATGGCCTGAGGTTGGTCCGCGCTCGCGCGCCGGGCGGCCTTAGCCGTGCCGTGATCGAACGAATGGTTTTCCACAAACCCGGTGCGCAACTTCTGCCGGAAGGGATGGTGAGTGTGCAATGACCCAACGACAGGCGAGCGTTGTCGGTGCCGCCAACACGCTGGAGCCGGCGCTGGGCGCAGCGTGGCGCCGCCAGCGCGAAACAATCGCACAGCGGTTCGACGGTCTGGCGACGACGTGCGGCGATGATCCCAAGACCCTGGACTACGGCAGTCGGGTGGCGCAGCGCGCGCGTTTCCGCGTGCTGGCGGAAGCTTTGCCGCTGAACGGACGACGGGCGCTGGATGTCGGCTGCGGCTTCGCCGATTTCGCCGACTATTTGACGGCCAACTACGGTCCGGTGGACTACGAGGGGGTGGACATCTGTCCGCGGGTGATCGAACACGCCCAAAGGCGCCATCCCTCGCTGCCGCTCCGTGTGCTGGATATTCTCGAAGAGGATCCCGGCGGGCCGTTTGACTTCGTCGTCGCGCACGGGGTCTTCCATTTGCTGGGCGACGGCGCGTTTGAGCTCATGGGCGCGCTGATTGCCCGCATGTTCGAGTTAAGTCGCCGTGCGGCGGCGTTTACCACGCTCAGTGCCTGGGCGGAGCATCGGCGGCCGGGTGACTTTCACGCCGACCCGGGCGAGACGCTCGCATTCTGCCGGAGCCTGACGCCGCGCGTCGCGCTGCGGCACGACTACTTGCCGTACGACTTTGCCGTCTTTCTGCATCGCGGCGGGTATGCGAAACGATCGTCCCGATTTGCCAACCCCCGACTCGCCGCAGTCGGCGGGCTTCCGCCTGATCGCGGCTGATGATCTGTACTTCACTCGGTACCAGATGAGGTGCTGAGGCGCTCGACGCGGGGTCTGACACAGCGTCGAGGCCCCGATAATCAGTGTCAACCCGCGCGCTATTTCGCGGTACCCGGGACTCAGATGCAGCGCGTATGAGCCGTGTTCGCGGCGCCGGGCCTACGGCGCGCGGATGGCGGTGCGCGCGGAGTTGTTCCGTTCGGAGAACGTTCCGGCGTAGCGCGATAGGTGGTTTCCCTTGACTTCAAGATGACGGTTCCGTACCGTCGGAATCTGGGAGTTACTCCTTCAAGATGGGCTATGGAGCGAGCGCAACGATGAGCCGAGTATGTCTGTTAACGCTCATCGCGGAGACGCTACTTTGCAGTGCCTCCGCGAGCTTGGCGGCCGGAGAGCGCGATATTCATGCGGCGGCCCAGGTCGGCGACCTGCCGCGCGTGCGGCTCTTGCTGGCGGCGGCCCCGGAGTTGATTGGGGCGCGTACGGATTCAGAGCAGACGCCGTTGCACGCCGCAGCGCTGGCGCGCGACGCGAAAGTCGTCGCCTACCTGCTGGAGCGCGGGGCCGACGTGAATGCCAAGGACGCCGCCGGCGACACGCCGCTGCACCTCGCGGCTCGGGCGGGACGCCCGCAGACCTTTAAAGCACTGATTGCCGCGCAGGCCGACGTGAACGCGAAAAACAAACGCGGCTCAACGCCGCTGCACGTCATCGTGGGTGAGGGCTCACGCACAGCGGTTGCGCAAACGTTCCGACACGTCAAGGTCACCACCTTGCTGTTAGCCGGCGCCGACGTCAACGCCGCCGAGGGCGAAGGCATGACGGCGTTGCACATCGCGCTTGCCCGGCAGGGTGAGGAGCTGGTCCCCCTGCTGCTGGGAAGCGGGGCGGACGTGAAAGCGCAGGACGCCAGCGGGCGCACGCCCCTGCACTACGCAGCACTTGGGGACATGCCCAAGGCTATCGAGGCGTTGCTGAAGAAGGGCGCGGACGTGAGCGCCGCCGACAAGCTCGGCAATACGCCCCTCCATCTGGCGGCGGCGCGCTTCCGACGCCAGGCGGCCGAACAGTTGCTGAAGCGCGGCGCGGGCGCGGAGAGCGTCAACCGGGCCGGCGAGCCGGCGCTGCACGTCTTGGCCTCACAGAGCATCAAGGCCAAGGAGGTGGAGCCGCTACTGATCGAGGTCGCCCAGTTGCTGCTCGAACACGGCGCTCCGGTGAATCATCGGGCCGCAGATGGAACGACGGCGCTCGGCCGGGCGGTGGAGAGGGAGCACAGCCAACTGGCCGAGCTGCTGCGGCGCGCGGGGGGGGTAGAATGAGCGCGAGAATGTTCAAGGCTCTCGCGGCGGCGGGCATGCTTTTGATCGCGACACCGGCGCTGGCGCAGTCGTATCGTACCTATTCGCAAATTGGCACGTTTCTACAAGGCGTCGCCGATGACCATCCGGACATCACCCGCTTCTACAGCCTCGGCCAGAGCGAGGAGGGTCGCCACATCTGGGCGCTCCAGATCTCGGACAATCCCGACCTTGAGGAGGACGAGCCGGAGTTCCGCTACATCTCGACGATGCACGGCGACGAGTGGGTCGGCAACGAGATGTGCCTGTATTTCATCGACCATCTCACCGACAACTATGGAATCGATCAGCACATCACCGACCTGGTTGACGAGATCGACATCTGGATCGTGCCCTTGATGAACCCCGACGGCTACATCCGCGTACAGCGCTACAACGCGCACGGCGTCGATCTCAACCGCGATTTCCCCGACCCGTACACCAGCCCGAATAACACGCCGGACGGACGGGCGGCCGAAACCGCGGTCATCATGAACTGGTCGTTTGCCTCGTCGTTCATGCTCTCGGCGAACATGCACACGGGCGCGCTGGTGGTGAACTACCCCTTTGATAACAACGCCTCGGGCTCCAGCGTTTACACGCCTACGCCCGACGACGACCTGTTCATCTGGATCAGCGAAGAGTACGCACGGCACAATCTGCCAATGTGGAATAGCCCGTATTTCTACCACGGGATCACGAACGGGGCCGCCTGGTACGCGATCGCCGGCGGCATGCAGGACTGGAACTACCACTACATGGGGTCCGACGAGGTTACCCTGGAGCTGAGCGACGCCAAGATTCCACCGGCGTCGCAACTTCCAACGTACTGGAGTCAGAACCGCGAGTCGATGCTGGCCTACATGGAAACCTGTCTGATTGGCGTCCGCGGCGTTGTCAACGCCGCCGACGGCGGTGAGCCGCTGGCCGCGACGGTCACGGTCATCGGTCGCGCTCACGAGGTTTATACCGATCCGGACGTCGGCGATTATCACCGGATGGTTCTGCCGGGTACCTACGACCTGCGCTTTGAGGCCGACGGCTACGATCCGCTCACCGTCACGAACGTGGTCGTCAGCGGTGGTCCCGCGACGCGGCGCGACGCGGCGCTCGGCCCGCCCTCGCAGATTGTGTCGCCCAACGGCGGCGAGACGCTGCATATCGGCGTGCCCGCAACGGTAACTTGGACCGGTAGTCCCACCGCTCAGTTTCAGGTGCAGTACAGCGACAACTACGGCGACTCCATAGTCATCAGCGACGGGTTCGAGAGCGCCGGTCTCGACCCGAATGAGTACGAAACCGGCGGCAACGCGACTTGGTGGGTTACGTCCCGGCAGTCACACTCGGGCTCCTACTCGGCCCGCGCCGGCCGCATCACACACAACCAAACCTCGTGGCTGACGCGCGCCGTCGACGGCGGGGCACTGAGCTTCTGGTATCGGGTCAGCTCCGAGGCGAACTACGACTTCTTGAACTTCTACGTCGACGGCGACCTGGAGATTCATGCGTCCGGGTACGGCGGCTGGACGCAGTACAGCACTACGCTGGCCGACGGCTCCCACGAGCTGAGGTGGGAGTATACGAAGGACGGCAGCGTTGACGGCGGCAGCGACACCGCCTGGATCGACGATCTCGAAGCGAGGATGGACAGTACCGCCTGGACGGACATCGTCGCGCTGACCGACCCCGGTGCCACCGCCGTCACATGGACGCCGGCCACGGAGGGAGAGGACTACAAGGTGCGGGTTCGCGCGGTTTACGGCGAAGACGCGTATGGCGCCTGGGACGAGAGCGACGGCACCTTTGCGGTAGTGCCGGCGCCCGAGCTGATCGGCGACCTCAACGACGACTGCGCCGTCGATCTCGCCGATCTGGCGATATTGCTGGGCGCCTACGGTACCTGCATGGGTGATGCGGGGTATCTCGAAATCGCGGACATCGACAACAGCGGCTGCGTGGACCTGTCCGACCTGTCTGAGCTGCTGGCGCACTATGGCGAGGCGTGCCCGTAATCGGCTCCGAGCGGTGTCATTCCGAGGGAGCGGAGCGATCGAGGAATCCGCCGGCCCCGCAGGTGACTGCAGATTCCGCACTTTGCTCGGAATGAGCGTATGCAGCCCCCCGATTCGTGGGCGCGTTAGGCGCGCCGCTGCTCCAACATCTCCCTGATGATGCGGCACACGTTCGCGCTTGCCGACGTCGCCTCCAGTGGCCGCACAACTTCATCAATTTGGTCGATCATCAGCCGTCGCCAGCCTTCGTCGGTCAGCAGCCGGCCGATCACGCGGGCCACCTCGCCTGTGTCGCGCACGAACGGCATGAACTCGGGCGTCACCCGGCGGGAAGCCAGAATGTTTACCAGCGACAAATGCGGCGTCTTCAGAATGAACCGGCCCAGCGGGCGGTGTAGGGCCGCCAGCAGGCGGCCGGCATCATACAGCACCACCATCGGCTTGCGGTAATGAGCGACGTGCAGCGTCGCCGTCCCCGAGGCAACCAGCACCAGATCAGCGGCAGTCAGCACGCTGGCGTTGTCGGCGACGATGACTTCGGCCGGCATACCGCAGTCGGCTGCGTGCGAATGAATCTGCGCGGCGCGTTCCTCGGAGAGGGCGGAAATCACCGTCTGCACCGCGACACCGTCGGCCCGCAGCCTGCGCAGAGCTTGCAACTGCAAAGGCAAGACGGCATCGATCACGTGTCGCCGCGAGCCCGGCATCACCGCTAACAGCGGCCCACCGTTGGATCGCAACCGCTTGACGACCGCCGGATCGGGCGTTTCGCGCTGCAGGCTTTCAAACAAGGGGTGGCCGACGTACTCGGCGTTGACCGACGCCCGCCGAAAGTACTCCTGCTCGAATGGCAGAATGCATGCCAGTCGGTCGACCGACGTGGCGAGTTGCCGGTTGCGGCCTTCGCGCGAGGCCCAGGTTTGTGGCGCTATGTAGTAGAGCACCGGCAAACCTCTTGCCCGGGCGCGCTGCGCCAGCCGCAAGTGCAGCTCCGGTGCGTCGAGCAGTACAACCAGGTCGGGTGGTGCGGCGCGCCACGCCTGCTCGACCAGCTTGATCGCCTTCCATGCCCGGCCGATGACCGAAAAGACCCCGGTCAACATCGCGGCGTGAGCGCTCAGATCGCAAAGCGTCTGCGCTCCGGCCTCGCGCATCTGCGGTCCGGTCAAGCCGAAGAATTGGGCGTTGGGGAGCACTGCTTTCGCGCGGCGCAGGAGCGCACCCGCATGCACGTCAGCCGATGCCTCGGCGACCGAAATGAAGATGCGCGCGGGTTTTGCGGTTTCGTCACTCATCGAGTAGTTCGCCGCCGGCTCATACTCTGGAATGCTACGCGACAAGCTGGTCAAGTGCAGCACTGCCGGTGGCGCAATTGCTCTTCTTGGCGACCGCGGTAGAAACGCGCCGCGCGCGGGCACACCAGGAGCGTGTTGAGCCACGCGGTGGAGCGGGGCCGGGTTTGCCGCGTGAACTAGGGGACCGGCCCCTTTTTCTCTTGCTTCGCTTCTTGCTGCTGCCGGACGAGTTCCTTGACGTCCTCGGGCAGTTTGAAACGATCCTTCTCGATCTTGGCGTTGACTTCGATCGAGTCAAACGTGATGGTTTGTTCCATCCCCATGACCTTCTGATGATGTTTGTGCGCAGTCAGAATGCCGTCCACCTTCTTGTAATCACCGATGAAGGTTTCGACGTTCATCTCAACCCCGTGGGTCTTCACCGTCATTACGGACTTGACCAGCAGGTGTGACTGCTTGTCATAGTATGCGATCAGCTTGTTCTCATCGTCGATCGTGAGTTCGACCTTGTACGCCGGCTTGCCTTCGACCTCTTCGACGCCGCGCGTCGCGACCTTTTTGTAGAGCGCGCGCCACTTGAGCTCGCCGTTGAATGCAGCTTCATGCATGAACAGGGCTCGTTCGCTGCCCTCAAGCAGACGTGGGCCCGTCAACGATTGCCGTTCCCAAGCGACCTTCCCATCCGTGCCGCGCTCCTGTTTCACGACGCCTGGAATTTCGACGATCGAATAAGCCAGGTTCGGCCGGGCTGCGTAGATGAGGATCGATCCCTCCATGCCTTGGGCGGGCATTTCAAGCCTGCCTTTGGAGACGCGGTTCTTGATCTTGGCGTACGCGGCCTTGCCGCCCGTGGCTTCGACGTACCGATCGAGGATCTCCTCTGCCTTGGGGAGTTTTTCGTCTTGACCGAACACCGGCCGCGCCGCCCAGAGCAGCGCGCCGCACAAGGCCGACGCAAGCGCGGCTGCCAGGATGCTCTTGCGCGTGGTGTCGAGGAGCCATACTACCGCGAATGGTCTCATGTGCTTTCTCCAAGTGGTTGCTTCCATCGTAAGCCGCCCCTGTGCCGGGCAAGCGGCGGAGTGCCGAGAACTAGTGGCTGCCCTGTGCTCGAATCCAGGTCGGCGCCATCTGAACCCCCGGGTCTTTTGCCACCGGCAGGGCGGCGCCGTCCGGCGCAAAGATAAAACCCGCCGCTGCGCCGGCGGGCGGCAAGTGGAGACGATGGGATTCGAACCCACGACCTTCGCATTGCGAACGCGACGCTCTCCCAGCTGAGCTACGTCCCCTTTCCACCGCATTATAAACCGTCACCCCCTTGCGACAACCGGGTGACCCGCCCGGCGGTAGCGAGCGGCTCGCATCGCTAGGCGTCCGCCGCGTTGATGCGCTTCGCCAGGTCGGCCAGCGCCTCCGGTGCGGCGGGCTTGGCATTCCACCGGTAGCCCAGGCCGTCGCCGGCTCGCCGCGGGATGATGTGAAAGTGCACGTGCGGCACTTCCTGTCCCGCGACCTTGCCGTTGTTCTGCAAGACGTTGTACCCTTCCGCCCCAGTCACGGCGAGTACGCGTCTGGCAATCGCGCCCAGATGACGGGCGATCTCCGCCACCTCGTCCGGGGGCAGGTCCTCCAGCCGCTCGACTTGTCGCTTGGGCACCACGAGCGTGTGTCCTTCGCTGAGGGGCGTGATGTCGAGTAACGCCAGCATGTGGTCGTTCTCGAACACCCCATGGCAGGGGATTTCCCCCCGGATGATCTTGGTGAAGATGGATTCCGACGCAGCGTCCGCCATGATTCGGCCCTTTTTATCGGCTTAGAATCTCTGTCAAACAGTGTCGGACGGGCATCTTGCCCGTGTTTGCACCGGCGGCGGGCGGGCGCCACCGGTTACTCAGCGCCTTCGGGCTTCTCCGGTTCGGCTGCTTGGTCTTCCGCAGCCTTCGCTTCCGGTTCCTCGGCCTTCGGGGCTTCGGTCTTGACGCTCCGTCGCGGACCCCGTCGCGGGATGGGCTTTCCGGCGTAAACGGCGTATTTGACCCGCGCCCGGCGCTTCCGCTCGGTCTTGTCAGAGCCCTTCGGGCGCGGCTTGTCCTCCTCGCCGACGAGCTGCAGGATCGCAGTCGGCGTACCGTCGCCCAGGCGGCGATCGGCCAGTTTGATGATGCGGGTATATCCGCCGGCGCCCCGCGATTCTTTCCGTTTCCTCATGCGGGGACCAATGTCGGCAAAGAGCTTGTGGATGACCGACTCGGCGGTGAACTTGACGCCGGGCTTGGTCGTCGAGCTGCGGTGTCGGCGACCGGAACGCGCCCGCAGCACCTGACGACGCTTGGCGTCGCTCATCTGGTCATATTCGCCTTGGTGGTCTTTCGCGATGATCGCGCGGTCGTTGAGCATTGCGATGGCCCGCTGTCGGGCTGCCAGGCTGCCGTCGATCGCCAGCGTCACCAGACGCTCGGCAAACCGGCGAACTTCCTTGGCCTTAGGGAGGGTCGTATGAACCTTGCCGTGCTCGATCAGGCTTTGGACCAGGTTGCGGCGGAGCGCCACCCGGTGGGCCGAGCTGCGGTTCAGTTTTCGTCCGCTGACTGCGTGTCGCATGGGATTACACCCTTAGAGCTCGGGAACGGAGCCCCGGCGGCGGCAGTATGGGAGCCGTTCCAATCCGCATTGCCCACGTTCATGCCGAGTGTCAACCCCAACTCCGCCAGTTTCCGTTTCACTTCCATCAAAGACGTCTTGCCGAAGCTCCGCAGTTGCATCAGGTGGTTTTCGTCCAGGCGGATCAGGTCGCCGACCGTGATGATCTTGGCGGCTTCCAGGCAGTTGCTGGCGCGGACCGAGAGATCGAGGCTGGCCACGGAGCGTTCGAGCTTGCTGCGGAGCTCCTCGTCGACCGTTGGGCCGATGGGTAGCGCCTGGGCCTCGGCCGCGGCGACCGTTTCGCCCAGTTCGTAGTACTGCACGAACGGGTTCAGGTGCTTGCGGAGGATCTTGGCCGCCTCGACCAGGGCGTCCTCGGGCAGCACGATGCCCTTGGTCCAGATTTCCATGATCAGGCGGTCATAGTTCACTTTCTGGCCGACGCGGGTGTCTTCGGTGCGATAACGCACACGGGTCACCGGCGAGAACAGCGCGTCGACCGCGATCACGCCGATCTCGTCGCTCTCGTTGAGATGCTCGGTCGCAGGGACATAGCCGCGGCCTCGTGACGCCGTCAATTCGGCCGAGAAGGGGACGTCGTCGGTCAGCGTTGCGATGAGCTGGCCGGTGTTGTAGACCTCGAGGCCGGTCTCGCATTCGAAGTCGCCCGCGTGGATCGCGCCCTTTTCGCGTCGTTCGACGCGCATGCGCTTGGGCGTGTCACTGTCAACGCTCACGACGAGCGTCTTGATGTTCAGGATGATGTCGGTCACGTCCTGCAGCACGCCGGGCAGCGAGCAGAACTCGTGATCGGCGCCCGCGATGCGCGTGTGTGTGATGGCCGAGCCTTCGAGGCTGGAAAGCAGGATTCGCCGCAGGCTGTTGCCGACAGTGGTACCGAACCCGCGTTCGAACGGTTCGATGCTGAAGCGCCCGTATTCGTTGTTGCTGACGGAGTCTTCACGAACGACACGGGTCGGCAATTCGAGGCCACGCCATCTGATCCGCATGTTATCCTCGCCGCTCGAGCTTGCGTTCTCGATTCGTTGGACCTTCCGCGTCTGCCGCGCTAACGCGAGCAGAACTCAACAATCAATTGTTCTTCCACCGGGATCAGCACGTCGTCACGGCCGGGGAGCGCGACGACCGTCGCTTCCAGCTTATTGGGATCGACCTGCAGCCAGGTTTGCTCGGGGGGCACCGGGACGCCTTCGAGCAATTGCATCTGGGCCCGGGCGTACTGCTGCGATTTCTCGCGGCTGTGGATCGATATGCGATCCCCGACTTCGACCAGGCAACCCGGCCGATCCACTTTCTTCCCGTTGACACAGACGTGCCCGTGCACGATTGCCTGCCGCGCGCCGCGGCGGCCCGCGATGAAACGGGTCTTGTAAACGACACTATCCAGTCGCCGTTCGAGTATGCGCAAAAGTGACACACCGGTGTTTTCGCGCGCGCGCTCCGCCATCCGGAAGTAGCGCTGAAACTGCCGCTCGTAAATGCTGTAATGCCGCTTGACCTTCTGTTTCTCGCGGAGGCGGATGGCATACTCGGAGTGCTTGCCGCGCCGCCAAATGTGCATGCCCGGCGGGTAGTTCTTGTAGTCGCGCTCGAGCGGGTTTTTCCCGGTCTGGTCGCGGATCGGTTTCAACATCAGGTTGACACCTTCGCGCCGGGAAAGCCGCGTGGTGGGGCCGTTGCGTCGCGGCATCGACTATACCCTCCGCTTCTTCCGCGGGCGACAGCCGTTGTGCGGAATCGGCGTGACATCCTCAATGGACTGGATCCGCAGGCCGGCGGCCTGCAGGGCGGTAATCGCCGATTCGCGCCCGGCGCCGGGTCCCTTGACTCGCACCTCTACCTCCAGGACGCCGTGCTTCCGGGCCACATTGGCACAGTATTGTGCGGCGCGTTGGGCGGCGAACGGCGTGCTCTTGCGCGCGCCGGTGAATTTCTTTTCGCCCCCGCCCAGCGAGACCGAGCCGGCCGACGCCCAGCAAAGCGTGTCCCCATTGACGTCCGTAACGGTGATGATCGTGTTGTTGAACGTCGCCTTGATATGTGCCACAGCTTTCGCGACGCTGCGTTTCACGCGACGTTTTGCCGATTTGGCCAAGACAAGCGCTCCCTGCGACTAACGCATCTCTTTGACACTCTTCTTGCCCGCCACCGTCTTCCTGGGCCCCTTGCGGGTGCGGGCGTTGGTGCGGGTCCGCTGTCCCCGAACCGGCAGGCCGCGAATGTGCCGTAGCCCGCGATAGCAGCGAATGTCACGCAGGCGGGCGATGTTCTGCTGCACCTGCCGTCGCAACTGCCCCTCCACGGCGTAATTGGACTCAATGATGCTCGCGATGCGACTGACCTCGTCCTCCGTCAGTTTGTTTGCCCGCAGGCCCGGGTCGATCCGGACCGCCGCAAGGATCTCCTTCGAGCGAAACAGCCCGATGCCGTAAATCCGCGTCAGCGCGATGTCAATTCGCTTCTCGCTGGGAACATCCACACCGGCGATACGTGGCATCCGCCTCTCCTCTCAGGCACTAACCCTGGCGTTGCTTATGTCGCGGATTCGTGCAGATTACCCGCACCACGCCTTTGCGCTTCACGATCTTACATTTCTCGCAAATCCGCTTGACGCTGCTCCGGACCTTCATCGGATCGACCTCAAAACGGCGGGCCGTGTGTCAACTTCCGTTCGACAGCACCGCCGCGCCCTTCTCTGTGACCGCCACCACGTGCTCGAAGTGAGCCGCCAGCGAGCGATCCTTCGTGACGACCGACCAGCGATCGCGGTTCCGGAACTCGACCGCCGGGTCGCCTGCCGTCACCATCGGCTCGATCGCCAGGGTCATGCCGGGCACCAGTTCGAAATCGGCGTCGCGTTTTCCCCGCTCGACATAGTTCGGGATCTTCGGCTCCTCGTGCATCTCACGCCCGATCCCGTGCCCCACGAACTCGCGAACGACACCAAAACCACGGTCCTCGATGTGTTTCTGCATCTGCCGGGCGATTTTGCTCCAGCGAACGCGGGGCCGAATCTCGCGAATGGCAATCTCCAAGGCCTCGCGGGTGGCATCCATCAGGTTCCGGGCCAGGCGGCTGGGGAGCCCCACCGCGAACGTCCGGGCGGAGTCGCCGCAGTACCCGTTCAGTCGCACGCCGCAATCGACACTGACGATGTCACCCTCGACCAGTCGACGTCCGCAGGGGACGCCGTGCACGATCTCTTCGTTGACCGACGAGCAGATGCTCGCAGGGAACGGGTAGCGCGCCTGCGGGTTCTTGACACCCTTGAACAGCGCGACTGCCCCGGCCTCGCGGATCCGGCGGTCCGCGATCTCGTCCAGCTCCGCCGTGGTGCTCCCCGGCTGTACGTGCGCTCCGATCTCGCACAACACTTCGCAAACGAGTCGGCCCGCGGCGCGCATCAGTTCGATTTCGCGCGGCGACTTGATTACGATCCTCGAGGCTGCCGAACGCATACCTGTCAGCCCAGCGCCTCGATCACCCGGACCACCTGTACCTCCACCCTCTGCGCCTGCTGCGAGGCGTCGACCGTACGCAACAATCCCCGCTGCCAGTAGAACTCGATCAACGGGGCCGTCTGCGAGCGATGCGTCTTCAGGCGGGTCTTGATCACATCCTCGCGATCGTCAACCCGCTGCGCGACCTCCCCGCCGCACTTGTCGCAGACACCTTCCACCTGCGGCGGGAGCGACCGAAGATTATACGTAGCACCGCAATCACTGCAAACACGGCGGGTGACAATTCTTTCGACGATCAGGCGATCGTCCATCTGAAAGTCGATCGCCGCGTCGATGGTCATATCGGCCCGCCCGAGGCCGGCAGCCAGCGCTTCCGCCTGCGGGACGGTGCGGGGGAAGCCGTCCAGGATAAAGCCGGTATCCGGCGGCAGCTTGCTGATAGCGGAGAGCATGACGTCCGTGATCACGTCATCGGGCACGAGGGTGCCCGCCTCAACGTACCGGGAGGCCTTACGGCCGACCTCGGTGCCTTCCTTGATCTCGTTGCGCAGCGTGTCGCCGCTTGACAGCGCCACCAATCCGAAGCGCGCGCTCATGCGGCTGGCCTGGGTGCCCTTGCCGGTACCCGGGGGGCCTAGGAATATAAGTCTTTTATTCGACATAGGTTATTGCCGCCCTCGGATGCGACCGCCCCCGCCCTCGGTGCCGAGAAAGCCTTCGTAGTTGCGCATGATCAGGTTGGCTTCGAGCCGCTGAATGAAGTCCAGCGCAACGCTGACGACGATCAGCAGGCCCGTGCCTCCCAGAAACGCCGAGACGCTGAAGGGGATCTGCATATAGACGGCAACCATGGATGGGATTACCGCGATGAGCGACAGGAAGCCCGCGCCGACGTAGGTGATGCGTTCCATCACGCTTTCGAGATAGTCGGCGGTGCGTTTGCCCGGTCGCAGGCCCGGGATAAAGCTGCCCATGTCACGGAGGTTGTTGGCCAGCTCCTTGGGCTGGAACTGCACCGACACCCAGAAATAGGCAAAGACGTACACCATCGCAACGTAGGCGACCGTGTAAATGTAGCTTCCTGCACGGAATGCCTCGTTGAGGAAGTCCCACAAACCGATCGGCCAGATTTGGTTCTGTGCGATTATGCCGAACAACCAGCCTGGTAGCAGCAGGAACGAGCTGGCGAAGATGATCGGCATAACGCCGCCGTGATTGACCCGCAGCGGCAGGTAGTGGCGCGCGCCGCCGACGATCCTTCGGCCACGAGTCTGCTTGGCCTGCTGAATGGGGATTCGCCGCTGGGCCTGCGTGATCAGGATCGCGCCTGCCACGACGGCCACGAAGGACACCAGAAGGAACAACACCTTCTCAGGGCCGATGTCGCCGCCGGTGATGGTCCCCTTGGGGTTGAAACCCTGGCAAACCTGGATGATCGCGTTCGGCAGGCGGGCGATGATTCCTGCCATGATGATCAAGCTGATGCCGTTGCCCACGCCGTATTCGTCGATTTGCTCGCCGATCCACATCAGCAGTAGCGTTCCGACCATCAACCCGGTGATTCCCATCAGCCCGAAGCTGAAGGTGCCGGAGTAGTCGGGGTGAACGAGCTCCTCGCGCGTCAGATAGCTGACCCAGAAGATGGACTGAACAAAGCATAGGAGCACCGTGCCGTAGCGGGTGTACTCCATAATCTTGCGGCGGCCGCTCTCGCCTTCCTTCTGGAGCTTCTCGAGCGCCGGGACGACGGTCACCAGGATCTGAAGGATGATCGAGGAGCTGATGTAGGGCATGATGCCGAGACCGAACAGCGTACTTTGGCCAAGGTCCCCGCCGGTGAACATGGCGAAGAGCTCGGCGGCCTGTTCGGCGGCACCGCCGCCGCCGGACCGCTGCCAGTGGCGTGATAGTTTGTCTTGGTTGATGCCGGGGATCGGGACGTAGAACCCGACCCGGTACACCGAGAGCATCAGCAGGGTGAAAAGGACCTTGTTGCGCAGGTCGGGGATACGAAAGACGTTGATAAACGCACGGAGCATAGTCGCGGGACCTCGTTAGCCGACGCAGTTAGTCCTGTGCCGCAGCGCTCTTTTTCTTTTCCACGCGGGTCGGTCTGGGTTCCGTCCGGCGCGATGTTGCCGTGTTCCGCTTGGCGCGGGCGGCCGCCGCCAGGTCGCGCTGTGCGATCAGCTTGGCGCTGCCGCCGGCACCTTCGATGGCTTGGCGGGCCTTTGCGCTGAACGCGTGTGCCTCGACGGTCAGCTTCTTGCCGAGACTGCCGTTGGCAAGGATCTTAACCCGCGGTGAAGACCCCTGGACCAGCCGCAGTTTCTTGAACGTGTCAAGATCAACGGTGTCGCCATCGCTGAAACGCAGCTCAAGCTCCGCGAGGTTGACGATTTCGAACTCGTTGCGGAATATGAAGTTGCTGAAGCCACGCTTGGGAAGGCGCCGGAAGATCGGCATCTGACCGCCTTCCGACAACGGGCGTGGGCCGCCGCCGGATCGAGACAGACAACCTTTGTGCCCGCGTCCGGAGGTTTTCCCGCTGCCGCTGCTCTCGCCGCGCCCGACCCGCTTGCGGCGTCTGTGGCGGCCGGCCGTCTTGGTGATTTCATTCAGCGTCATGGGATCTGTCCTGAGGCGTCGTCCGGCCGGTCTCAATATCGCCCTCGTTGAGCGTTTCATTTGAGCTGGTCGGCGCCGCGGTTTCGGTCGGCTCGTCCGGCTCCTGATCGGGGCGCTCGTCGACCCAGGCTTCCAGAGGCTCGGCCGGCGGCTCGGGCTCCGGCGGCAGATCGAGCTTGACGCCGCGCAGCGCCTCGACTTGGGCCCGGGTGCGCAGTTGCTTGAGACCGTCGATGGTTGCCTTGACGAGGTTCTTGGCGCTGGTTGAGCCGTAGCACTTGGTCAGCACATCCTTGACGCCGGCCAGCTCCAAGACCGCACGGGCGGCGGAACCGGCGATCACGCCGGTTCCTTCGCTGGCGGGGATCATTACGATGCGGCTGGCGCCGAAACGCCCGATAACGCGATGGGGAATCGTGGTGCCGCGCAGCGGAATGTCCAGCAACTGTCGCTTTGCCTGTTTGATGCCTTTCTCGACCGCCGGCGGAACCTCGTTGGCCTTGCCGTAGCCGTAGGCGACTTTCCCGGCGCGGTCACCGACGACGACCAGTGCGCCGAACGAGAAGCGTCGGCCGCCTTTGACGACCGTGGCGCAGCGGAAGAGCTTCGCGAGCACGTCCTCGAGGCCTTGCTCATCGCGATCCGGACTGACTTTCCCTCGTTCTCGCCGACGTTTTACCACCGGTGCCATAAACTCAACCTGGTGCCCTGTGTTCTAGAACTTGAGACCGGCTTCGCGTACCGCCTGGGCCAGGGCCTTGACCCGCCCGTGGTAAGCGCAACCACCGCGATCGAAACATACTTGCTGGATGCCGAGCGTCCTGGCTTTCTCGCCGATCGCCTTGCCGGCGGCGGCCGCCGCCTGGATGTTGCCGCCGTAGGGGCACGCTTCCCGCAGCTCTTTTGACTGCGTGGAAATGCCACAGAGCGTGCGGCCGCTCAGATCGTCGATGATCTGGGCGCTGATATTCCGATGCGAACGCCAGACCGCAAGCCGCGGCCGGGCGGGCGTCCCGGACACCTTTTTGCGTACGCGCCGCTTGCGCCGGGCCTGACGAACACGTTTCACCGATTCTTCTCGCATCCCGTGCATCCTTGCCGCCGCTGCGGCTACCCGCCGCTGGCAAAGACCTTCCCGGCCTTGCGCCGAATCTGTTCACCGGCGTAGCGAAGGCCCTTGCCTTTATATGGTTCCGGCTTGCGCAGCTTGCGCAGCTCAGCGGCGAACTGGCCGACGGCCTGCTTGTCGATACCCCGCACGCTGAACTTGGCGGGATCGCTGTCGCCGCGGGCCGCTTCCGTTTCGACATCCACCTCAATGCCGGCAGGAATCTCGATCATGAACTGGGCCGGACGGTTGTGCCCGCGGCCCACGAAGCCGACGTTCAGCCAGAGCTGCTGGCCTTGTTTCTTGACGCTGAAGCCGGCGCCATAGATCTCCAGCTTTTTCACGTAACCCTTGGTGACGCCGGTGACCATGTTGGCGATCAGCGCCCGCGACAGCCCGTGCAAGGCGCGGTTCTGCGGCTGGTCGTCCGGCCGGCGTACCACAACTTGGTTGTCTCCAAGCCCGACCTCAATCGGTTCGGGAGCCGTCCAAGCCAGGGTGCCCTTCGGACCGGATACGCTGACGTCGCGCCCGGCGATCTTCACTTTGACGCCCGCGGGAACGGGCACCGGTTTTTTGCCAATTCGCGACATCGGATCACCATACCGTACACAACAATTCGCCGCCCAGGTTGAGCTCGCGGCACTGCCGGTCGCTCAGCACACCGTGGCTGGTCGACACAATTACGATACCCAGCCCGTCGAGCACGCGTGGAAGATCGTGGGCGCCACAGTACACACGCCGCCCGGGTCGGCTAACCCGCTTCAGGTTCTGAATCACCCTCTGGCCACGCTCGCCGAACCTCAGGTCAATCCGAATCTCACCCTGATTGGTGTCGTCGATCGAGTCGAAGGCGGCGATATACCCCTCGTCCTTCAGGACCTGGGCCATCCCGAGGCAGACTTTGCTGCGCTTGACGTACAGGCGCTGCTTGCCCACGCGGACAGCGTTGCGGATGCGGGTCAGCATGTCAGCGATCGGATCAGAGGTCGCCATCTGCCATCATCCTCACCAGCTCGCCTTGCGCACGCCCGGAATCCGACCTTCATTGGCCAGCACCCGGAAGCAGACCCGGCAGATGTGGAACTTCCGGTAGACGGCGCGGGGACGACCGCACAGCTCGCAGCGCGTGTAGGCCCGCACCGGATACCGCGGTTTTCGCTTGGCCTTCAGCTTCAGTGCCAGTCGAGCCATCGTATCCTCTAGCTTCTGAACGGCATGCCCAGCAGCGTCAGGAGTTGCCGAGCCTCGGCGTCGTTGCGGGCCGAGGTGCAGATCGCGATGTTCATGCCTTGCTGGTACGTCACCTTGTCCGGGTTGATTTCGGGGAACACCCCATACTCCGACAGGCCCAATCCGTAATTGCCGTGGCCGTCGAAGCTGGAGGGGTTTAGCCCGCGGAAGTCGCGGACGCGCGGGATGGCCAACGCGACCAGCCGATCGAGAAACTCGTACATCTGTTTGCCGCGGAGCGTGACCTTCAGGCCGACGTCGTAACCTTCGCGCACCTTGAAATTCGAGACGCTCTTGCGGGCCTTCGTAACAAGCGCTCGCTGACCGGTAATCGTGGCCAGGTGCTCCTGGGCCTCGGTGAAGCGTTTGGTCTCGCGGGCCTTCGTGGTTCCTTCCTGGACGGCTTTGCCCAACCCCACCGAAACCACAATCTTCGTGAGCTTCGGGATCGAGAGGCTGTTGCTGCGGCCCAGCTCCTGCTGGAGCGCCCCGACCACCTCGCGCTTGTATTCCTCCAACAGTCGTGCCATCAGCGACTCCCGCCGGCCTGCGGTTGCTGCTTGCTGCGGGTCACTTCGCTCAGGACCGTTCCGCCGACACTCACACGCTGCTTGGAAACGACCTTGCCCGACGCGTCGCGCTTGACCTCGAAGCGGACGCGCGTGCCCTGGCCGGTTTTGGGGTCCACCGGCTGCACGTTGGACATGTGGACCGGCGCTTCCTTGCGGATCCGGCCGCCCTGCGGGTTCCGGCGACTTCGGCGCACGTGGCGGTACACCACGTTTACGCCTTCTACCAACACGCGCTTCTTGTCGGGGAACACGCGCAGCACCTTGCCGCGCGCCCCCTTGTTGTCCCCGGCGATCACCTCGACGATGTCATCCTTGCGGACGCGTGCTGCCATGACTACCACACCTCCTCGGCCAGCGAGATGATCTTGGTGAAGTTCTTCTCGCGCAGCTCGCGGGCCACGGCCCCGAACACGCGCGTCCCGCGGGGATTTCCGTCGTTGTCAATGATCACCGCCGCGTTGCTGTCAAAGCGAACGTAGGTTCCGTCCTTGCGGCGGGTGGGGTATTTGGTACGGACGATGACGCAACGGATCTTGTCGCCCTTCTTGAGGTCGGAAGCGGGCAAAGCGGATTTCACCGAGCAGACCGCGATGTCGCCGACGCCCCCGTGTATGAGCCGCTTCTTGCCCTTGCGGGCCGAGGAGCCCTTGAGCACCTGGATGCACATGATCTGCTTGGCGCCGGTGTTGTCCGCGACGTCGAGATAGCTGTACTGCTGGATCATGCCGCACCTCCGCGCGGCGCCCGTGTGAGAATCCGCATGAGCCGCCAGGTCTTGGTCTTGCTCAGCGGGCGGCACAGCACGATTTCCACCTTGTCGCCCGTCGCGGCTGCGTTGCTCTCGTCGTGCGCATGCAGCACCGTGCGGCGACGAATGTACTTACCGTACTTGGGGTGCTTGACGGAGTACGAGACCGTCACCGCGATCGTCTTGTCGCGCTTGTGCGAGGTTACCACGCCGATCCGCGTGGGGCGCTTGCCGCGCTTCTTCGGCGGAGAAACGAGCGCTTGTCCTGATTCTTCCGCTGCCATACGGTCCAGCCTTTTCTGTGGCTTTGCAGCCGGCTGACTATCGGTTTCGCGTCGCCTCCGCCGTCAGGTGGGCCTGCCTCTGTTCGATGTTTTCTTCGCCGCGCTGCTTGAGCACGGTGAGCAGCCGCGCGATGTCCTTGCGGGTCTTGACGATTTGGGTTGGGTCTTCGAGCTTCTCGGTTACCGCTTGGGAGCGCAGGTCGAACAAGTGCCGGCGGAGTCGCTCCAGCTCGTCGTGGAGCTCGACGGTCTTCATCGATCGGATTTCCTCTGGCTTCATGTGTGACGTCCTAAACGGTATGCCGCCGAGCAACGAAACGGGTCTTCACCGGCATCTTGTGGGCCACGCGGAGCAAGGCCTGCTTGGCGACCTCCTCGCCAACACCGCCGATTTCGTACATGACCATGCCCGGCTTGACCAGGGCGGTCCAGACCGAGACCTCGCCCTTGCCTTTCCCCATGCGCGTTTCGAGCGGCTTGGACGAAATCGGTTTGTGCGGGAACAGACGGACGTAGACGCGCCCTTCGCGGTGCAGAAAGTGCGTCGCCGCCACCCGGCCGGCCTCGAGGTTTCGCGACGTGACCCGCCCGGGCTCCAGGCTCTGCAACCCATATTCGCCGAAGGCCACCGTGTTGCCGCGCGACGCGTTGCCACGGATGCGGCCTTTCTGACTCTTGCGCCACTTGACCCGTCGGGGCATATTGGCCGGCATGGTGCTCTCCTGTTCTTATCGCCGGCTACGCCGACGGAAGCGGCCGCCGCCGCCTTCCGGACGGGCGGCTTCCTCTTCGCCGAACATGCCCTTGTAAATCCAGACTTTGACGCCGATCGTGCCGACCTTGGTGACCGCGTGAACGACGGCGTAATCCACGTTGGCCTGGAGTGTCTGCAGCGGGATTGACCCGAGCATTTGCTTCTCGGTGCGGGCCATTTCCGCCCCGCCCAGCCGCCCGGAGCAGATGATTTTGACGCCTTTGGCCCCGGCGGCCATCGCCACCTCGCACTTTTGCTTCATCACGCGGCGGAAGCTGGTGCGTTTTTTTAACTGCTCGCCGATGTTGGCCGCGACCAGGTGCGCGTCGAGATCGGGGTGCTTGACCTCGACGATCGAGACGTTGACGCGGCGTTCGATCAGGTCTTCCAGCCGGCCGCGGAGCTTATCCACTTCCGCGCCCTTGGCCCCGATCACCATGCCGGGTCGGGCGGTGTGCAGAATGACTTTAACCTCGTCACGGGTGCGCTCGATTTCGACCTTCGAGACGCTCGCAAACGGCGGCTTTCTATTCAGTTCGCGGTCGACGAAGCGGCGGATACTCTCGTCTTCGACCAGGAAGCTTCCGAAGGCCGTCTTCGGCGCAAACCAGCGCGACTTCCACCCGTCGGTGATTCCCACGCGAAACCCGATCGGATTGCACTTCTGGCCCACGGTTTAGCCTCTCTCGTCGACGCTGATGACAATGTGGCTCGTGCGTTTCTGAATCGGATGCGCCCGACCGCGATCCTTCGGACGATAACGCTTGATGATCGGGCCCGAATTGACACGCGCCGCCGAGACGAACAGCTTGTTCATGGTCGCTTCCTGCTCGTTGGCGTTGGCCATCGCCGACTTCAGCACGCGGTTGACCATGTAAGCCGCGCGTTTGTGCGTGAAGCTCAGCAACTGCACCGCCTGGTCGCAGTCGAGCCCGCGAATCATGTCCGCCACGAGCTGGGCCTTGCGCTCCGAGATGCGTGCGAAACGGTGTATGGCAGTCCACGGCATGGCCGAGCGGCTCCCTACTTCCTGAGCCCGCGGGTGGTGTGTGCGCGGAAGTTCCGGGTCGGCGCGAACTCGCCCAGTTTGTGCCCGACCATGTCTTCCGTCACGAAGACCCGGATAAACACTTTGCCGTTGTGGACGTCGAAGTTCTGCCCGACAAACTCCGGCACGATCGTGCACGCCCGGTTCCAGACTTTGATCGGGGCGGTTGAGCCCGCGTTGCGGGCCCGGATCGCCTTCTCAAACAAGCTCTCGTCCACGTACGGACCTTTCTTCAAGCTACGACTCATCCATCGTCCTTCCTGCTCTCTCTTCCAGCCCGCTACTTCTTACGACGCAGCTTCACCAGACCGTACCGCAAACTCTTGCGGCGCCGAATAATCCGGCGATTGGACCGCGCCCGCGGGTTGCGCGTGCGGCCGCCCTTCGCCACCTTGCCCCACGGTGAACAGGGGTGGCGCCCGCCGCCGCTCCGTCCCTCGCCCCCGCCCAGCGGGTGGGCGACGGGGTTCATCGCCGTGCCACGCACGTGCGGGCGTCGTCCCAGAAAGCGTTTGCGGCCGGCCTTGCCGAACCGCACGTTTTGATGATCCAGGTTGCCGAGCTGGCCGATGGTGGCCCGGCATTCGATCCGTACCTGCCGCATTTCGCCCGACGGCAGGCGAATCGTGGCCCAGTCGCCCTCGCGGGCCATCAATGTCGCGACCCCGCCGGCAGAGCGAACCAGCTTGCCGCCCTGACCGGCCGTCATCTCGATGTTGTGGATGCTCATCCCGGTCGGGATACAGGCGAGCGGCAGCGCGTTCCCGACCTTGGGCTCGACCCTCTTGCCGCTCTCGACCGTGTCGCCAGCCTTCAACCCAAGCGGGGCAAGGATATAGCTACGCTCGCCCGGCCCATATTCGATCAGGGCGATGTGGCACGACCGGTTGGGATCGTACTGGATCTCCACCACGGTGGCCAGCCGGTTGTCATCGAGGCGCTTGAAGTCGATCATCCGATACCGCCGCTTGTTCCCGCCGCCGCGCTGCCAGGACGTGATCTTGCCGTGATGGTTGCGACCGCCGGTCTTCTTGAGCGGCTTGGTCAGTGACTTCTCGGGCCGGTTCTTGTGGCGGTGTGTGACCTCGGCGTAGTCGTTGACGCTGGCGTTGCGTCGGCCCGGCGAGGTCGGTTTGTAGATTCGTATGCCCATTCGACTACCTCTTGACCTTCGTCGTCATTACACGTCTGGCTCAGAACAGGTCGATGTGGCTGTCCCGATCCACCACGACGACCGCTTTCTTGGTTTTTCGCGTCCGACCCCAACGCCAGCGATACCGTCGGAGCTTGCCTTGCCGGTTCGAGGTGCGCACCGACAATACCCTCACGCCGTAAAGCTTCTGCACCGCATCCTTGATTTGCGTCTTGTTGGCCTCGGGATGCACCTCGAAGCTATAGGCCCCACCCCGGCTGGCCGAGTTATACGTTGCCTGGTGCGTGCTCTTTTCGGTCACCAGCGGGCGGATGATAACGTGGTACAAATCCATGGCTACTCGCCGGCTTTCACAGTTGCGGCGGCGGCCTGTCGGAACGCCTCAAACGCGTCCTTCGTAAACACCAGCCGTTGCCGCCTGAGAATATCGAAGGCGTTCAGGTCAGCGATGTTCATGACTTCCGCGCGGTGCAGATTGCGTCCGCTCTTGAGCAGAGCTGCATCGACGCCGTTGGTGGCAAACACGCAGCCGCGATCGGCGTGCAGCGCCCGCAGCAGCTCGGCGAAGCGCCTGGTCTTCGGCTCCTCAAATGCGGGCGCGTCGACGATGAGCGCCTCTTGGCTCCGAATCTTGGCTAGTACCGCCTGATTGCGGGCCAGCCGCCGCATCTTCCGCGGCATGTCCCGCCGAAAGTCGCGCGGCTTGCGCGGAAAGGCTCGGCCGCCGCCGCGGCGTATCGGGTTCCGAACGTTGCCCATCCGGGCGCGGCCGGTGCCCTTTTGCCGGAAGATCTTGCGGCTGGATCCGACCACCTCGCTGCGGGCCTTCTGGCCGACGGTTCCCTGTCGGCGATTGGCATGATACATTACCACGGCCTGCTTGAGCAGCGCGGGGTTGAGCTCGCCGCCCAGAAGGGCCTCGTCGATCTGCTCTTGGCCGATCTGCTTTCCGGACTCGTTGTATACCGGTACGTTCAACATGGCGCAACTTCTGCTAAGAACGCGTCTTCGATTTTCGGACGATCACGTACCCGCCGTTCGGGCCCGGAACACTGCCTTTCACTAAAAGCATGTTGTGTTCACTGTCTACGTCGAGTAGCGCCTGGCAGCGGGTGGTTGTACGCGTGTTGCCGGTCTGCCCGGCCATCCCTTTGCCCTTCTTAGGCCGGCCCGTCCCGAGGTTCGACGCGCGCCCGCCGATACTCCCAGGCGCACGGTGCTTGCGCTCGACGCCGTGTGAAGCGGGCTGTCCGCCGAAGCCCCAGCGCTTCATGGGGCCTTGGAAGCCCTTTCCCTTGCTGGTGCCGACGATATCGACGAACTTGACGTCGTGGTCCTTAAAGATGTCTACGGTGATGGTGTCACCCACGGCTCGATCGGTGGCCTCGGCCAGGCGGATCTCCCGCACGAAGCGTTTCGGAGCGGTCTCGGCCTGACGCGCGTGCCCGATCTTGGCCAT